>NZ_JBEXHY010000032.1:0-55736 GCF_040608295.1 Micromonospora sp. NPDC005197
CTGCCGTACGGCCCGCAGCGGACACCACCCGGGATCGAGGCTTCGCAATGGATGGGTCCGCGGTGGCTGCGGCAAAGGGCTCTGGCCATCCACTTTGGCTGCCCGCCGTGTCGATGTGCTGTTGAGCGGTATACCTCAGAGGTATGAATATGACTCTGAGGTATACCGCTTACCACCGCATCCGCCCCCACCGAGGTGACCAAGGGTCACCGCCGGCCGCCCGCTGCGCCCACCGCCCCAAAGGCTAGGAATTACTCGTCTAGGGCTCGAACCACTTGCGGCGACCTGGCCGGCGGGGCGTACCGATGACGAATTGGCGGGCGAAGCCCATGAAGCGGTTGTACAACTCGACGGGGTCGGGCGGGTCCGGCAGGAGGTGGGCCAGATCGACGCTCGCCTCGAACAGGCACGAGGCCATGTCGAGCGTGAGGAGTCTCGGCTCGTCGGCGTACGGCGACGACGAGGCGTAGGCGACGAGCTTCAGCGCTCGGTCGGCGCTCGCCAGGCGAAGCGGGGTGCCCGGCGCTCCGCCATTGCCGCCACGCCCTCCCGGGCCTCGCCGCTGTCCGCCACCTTCCGGTGCCACCAGGCGATCCGTGCCGGTCCGGCCCGGTCGTCGACGATCTCCTTGGCGGCGGCGACGCTCAGCGGCGACCGCTGGGCGATCGTGGCGGTGAGGTCGTCCACCCGTGCGGCGAGCCGGTCGCCCGGCAGCACCTCGTCGACGAGGCCGATCCGCAGGGCGCGGTCGGCGTCGATCAGATCGGCGGTGAACAGCAGGTGCTTCGCCGCCGACGGGCCGACCAGCCGGGCCAGCCGCCGCGTCGTCAGCGCGGGGTAGACCAGCCCGAGCTGGGCCGGGGGTACGCCGAAGCGGGCGTCATCCGAGGCGATCCGCAGGTCACAGGCGACCGCGAGCTGAGCGCCACCCCCGACGCAGGCGCCCCGGATCGCCGCGATCGTCGGCTTGGCGAAGCCGGCCAGCCGCTCCTCGGCGGCCACCGCGATGCTGGTGTCGCCGGCGTCCAGCAGCTCGGCCAGGTCGCCGAGGTCGGCGCCGGCGCAGAAGGCGTCGCCCGCGCCGGTGAGCACCAGGGCCCGTACGTCGGGGTCGGGCTCCAGCCGGTCGAGCAGTTCGGGGAGCTGCCGCCACATGGCAGCCGTCATCGCGTTGCGGCGGGCCGGGTTGTGGATCACCACGGTCGCCACCGGTCCGGTCACCGCGACGGTCAGTTCCGCGTCCGACACGTTCACCCCGAATTCCACGCTGAAGCGAATCTTGGACAGTTTCCGTCAGGAGCTGACGGCAACTGTCCAAGATTGCCAGAAACCTGACGGCGCGGACCCGGCGGCCACCGTTGAGGATGGCCGCCGGGCCCGGCTGTCGGTCAGGTCAGGTCAGGTCAGATCAGGAGACGTTGAGAGCGGTGTCGTCGACCACGAAGGACGTCTGCAACGAGGAGTCCTCGACGCCTGTGAACTTCAGGCTGACGGTCTGGCCGGCGTACGCGGCCAGGGAGAAGGACTTCTGGCTGTAGCCGGTGGCCTTGTTCAGGTTGGAGTAGGTCGCCAGCGTGGCCAGCACCGTCCCGCCCGAGTTGAGCACCTGCACCGTGAGCTTGTCGTACGCGACGGTGGTGGTGGTCTCGGCCGAGTCGATGTGCAGCCAGAAGCTGACCGTGTACGACGAGCAGCCCGACGGGAGGGCCACCGACTGGGCGAGCGTGTCGGTGTGGCTGGTGCCGTACCCGTTCAGCCACGCCTTGTACGACCCGCCGTGGGCCGCCTGGCCGCTGTCGGTGGTGATCACGCCGGAGCTGGCCGTCCAGCCGGTCGCGCCGGACTCGAAGCCCGGGTTGGCCAGCTTCTGCCCCGGCGCGGTGCAGCCGCCCCCGGTGCCGTTCACGGTCAGCGTGTAGGTGGCGCTGCGGGTGACCGACCCCGCGCCGTTCACGGTGACCGAGTAGGTGCCGGGCGGGGTGCTCGCCGAGGTGCTGATGGTGAGGGTGGACGAGCCGCCCGAGGTCACCGAGGCGGGGCTGAACGCGGCGCTCGCCCCGCTGGGCAGGCCGGACGCGGAGAACGTCACGGTCTGCGCCGTACCGCTGGTGGTGGCGGTCGACACGGTGGTGGAGGCCGCGCTGCCCGGGTTCACCGAGCCGGCGGTCGGCGACAGCGACACGGAGAAGTCGTTGCCGGTGGAGCAGGGTGCGTCGTTGCCGGCCACGTTCACGGCCGTCCAGGCGGCCTGCACGGCCTTGTACTCGGTCGAGCAGCTGCCGTACAGGTCGGTCGCGGCCCGCAGGCTGTAGGCGCGGGCGGTGTTCGCCGGGTTGCTGGTGTTGACGTACGTCGTGTTGGAGGTGAAGTAGACGTCCAGGGCCCGGTACCAGATCTTCTCCGCCTTGGCGCGGCCGATGCCGGTCACCGCCGGGGCGGAGCCGCAGACCGGCGAGGTGCCGTACGAGGTGGCGCCGGTGCCCTCGGCGAGGTTGAAGTAGAAGTGGTTGCCGACGCCGGAGGAGTAGTGCACGTCCTTGTTCTTGGTGCTGGTGGACCAGCAGCTGTCGGACGAGCCGTCCAGGGACGGGTTGTACATGTAGCGCAGCGGCGTGCCGTTGCCGTTGATGTTGATCTTCTCGCCGACCTGGTAGTCGCCCGGGTCGCTCGGCGCGGCGGCGTAGAACTCCATCATGTTGCCGAAGATGTCGCTTGTGGACTCGTTGAGGCCACCGGACTCACCGGAGTAGACCAGGCCAGCCAGCGCCTCGGTGACGCCGTGGCTCATCTCGTGCCCGGCCACGTCCAGCGAGACCAGCGGGCGGGAGTTGCTGGAGCCGTCACCGTAGGTCATCTGGGCGCCGTCCCAGAACGCGTTGACGTAGTTGTTGCCGTAGTGCACTCGGCTGGGCACGCCGCTGCCGTTGCCGAAGATGCCGTTGCGGCCGTGGACGTTCTTGAAGTAGTCGAAGGTCTTCGCCGCACCGAAGTGGGCGTCCACGCCGGCCGACTGCCGGTTGGAGTTGGCGCCGGTGCCCCACGCGTTGTCGGCGTCAGTGAAGGTGGTGCAGGTGGAGGTGCCGTTGTTCATGTCGCAGGTGCGGCCGTTGCCGTGCGACGGGTCGATCATCTGATACGTGCTGCCGGAGAGCGTCGTATCGATGCTGACCGCGCCGGTGTAGATGCCCTGGCCGCTGCCGACCACCGACTCGATCTCGTCGAACGACCCGATGGTCGCGCCTGAGGTGGCGTCGGTGATCACATGCAGCCGCGACGGCGTCTGCCCGTCCGGCTGCCAGCCGCTGACCACCGTCTCCCAGGCCAGCCGGCCCTTGCCGGAGCTGGCGTCGACGAACAGTTCCGGAGCGCCCACGGTCTCGGCCTTGCCGCTGAACCCGGCGCGGGCCGTCTTCTTCGCCGCGGCGGCGGTGACCCGGGCCGTGGTGGGGAGGGTCAGCGGTGCGGCGAGTCCGACCGAACTGCCGGCGTAGGTGCCGTTCGGCGCGGTGTGGATGACGAAGTCACCGCCGTACACCCGGAGTCCCTGGTAGGTCCGGGCGTAGCGGGTGTGCGCCGCGCCGGTGGCGTCCACCCTGGTGCTCAGCACCTGGTAGGACTCGGCGCTCGAACCCTGGACGGCGCCGGGGTTCGTCTGCAGGACGGTCGCCGCTCGGGCCGCGGCGGAGGCGTCCGGCGCGGGAGCGGTGGGTGGGGCGGCGTGCGCCGCGGTGGCGACGCAGGTCAACAGGCCGCTGGTGAGCAGCGCTGCGCTGACGGCCGCGAGGGGTCGTTTCACGTGCCCTCCTGAAAGGAGAAAGGGTGTGACGGGGGTGGTCACGCATGTAGATATAGCGATGTGTTCAAGAAAAGAGAAGGCTTGGACCGCTCGCAGACATTGAGACTGGCCGAACGGATGAGGGCCTTGACAGGGGAACCAACGCTGGCAACGGCACGTCCGACGGACATGAGACCCGCCTCGACGACCGGCGTCACGATCGCGCTCCTGGCCGCCCTCCTGGCCGACTGCACCGGCACCGACCGGGCCGCCAGCCCCGCCGACCAACCAGCGGCCACCGGCACCCCGCCGCCAGCGACCGCGACACCTACCGCTCCGAACGGCACCGCGCCGACCGGCACCGCGCCGACCGGGCCCGTGCCGCCTGGACCGGGTGCCACCGACGCCGCGGCCGGGCGGGTGACGCTGTTCCGCTCGGGCGGTTTCGCCGGACGCGGCGACACCGTGACAGTCGAACCGGACGGCCGGTGGACGGCCGTGGACCGGGCCGGCAGCCGTCGTAACGGAAAACTCGCCGCCGCCGACCTCGGCCGGTTCCGCGGCCTGGCGGCCGACCCCCGACTGACCACCGAGGCCCGCCGCACGGCCACCGCGACGAGCTGCGCGGACGCGTTCAGCTACCGCCTGACCGTCGGCGTCGTCGAGACCGGGTACGTCGACTGCCCCGCCGATCCCGCGCCGCCGCCGGCCACCCGTGCGCTCGTCGAGTTGCTGCTGCGGGTCACCGGCTGACCGACCGGCAGCTCAGACCAGGTAGTCCGGGGGCAGGCCGGTGCCGCGCAGCTCCGCCGGCAGGTGCGCCACGTCGTTGACGGTGATCAGGTTCGGCGGCCCGGCCGGGCCGTACCGGATGACGGTCAACCCCGCGTTGTGGTGGTTCAAACCCAGCCACCGCCGCTCCGGCGCGTCGAGGGCATGCCGGACCAGCCAGGCGATCAGGAAGGTGTGCGTCACCACCAGCTCACGAACCGGCTCGCCCTCGGCTGCTCCCTCGTCGGCGACCACCGGACCCGTGAAGCGCCGCACCGCCGCCGCCGTCACCCGCGGCCCGTCGGCCCGCTCGGCCGTCGAGAATCCGGCCAGGAAATCGGCGTACGCCGACGGCAGGCCGGCCGGGTCCGTGTCGTGGGGGAGGTGGTCACCGGCCAACTCCGTGGCGTACACCGGAACGCCGGGCAGTGCCGCGGCGACCACCTCGGCGGTCTGCGCGGCCCTGCGCAACGGCCCGTGGTGCACGGCGGCGAACGACCGGCCCCGCAGGCGCTCACCGAGCAGCGTGGCCTGCCGCCGGCCGCGCTCGGACAGGCCGGAATCCGGCTCGGTCGAGTCCGTGTCGGCGTGCCCGGTCAGGTCCTGCTCGCCATGTCGGGTCAGGTACAACAGCCGCGTTCGCATGCCGTACACCCAAACACACCGGAAGGCGCGGGACTGGCCCGCGCCTTCCGGTTTCTTGATCTTGGCGCTACGCCCGGGGGAACATCTGGCCGATGCGGATCTTGTTGCCGAACGGGTCGCGGATGCCGAAGTCGATCCCGTACGGGCGCTCGGTCGGCTCGTCGGTGATCTCGACGCCCTTCGCCACGAGCTCCTCGTGGGTCTTGTGGGCGTCGTCGGTGGTCATGAACAGGTACCCACCCAGGGCACCCTTGGTGAGCAGCTCCCGCACCTGCTCGGCCGTCGCCGGGTCCATGGCCGGCGGGCCCGGCTTCTCCAGCAGGATCTCGCGCTCCGGGTCACCGGGCAGGTTCACCGTCAACCAGCGCATGAAGCCGAGGTCCTGATCGGTGTTGACCTCCATGCCGAGCTTGTTGACGTAAAAGTCAAGCGCCTGGTCCTGGTCGAGGACGTAGATCTGGGAGCGGCTGATCGCGTTCATCGTCATGCCACGACCGTAGAGGGTGGCCCTGACCTGCTGCTTATCCAAAACTGCTGGGACGCGTCCAGGCCTTGGTGAAGCAGGACGGCACGTTGCCCGGCGCCGCGCGGCGACGCCGGAAATCCGAGGGGGACTCCCCCACGATCTGCCGGAACGTCCGGCTGAACGTGCCCAGGCTGCCGAAGCCGACCGCGTAGCAGATGTCTGTCACGTCCCGGTCCGTCTCCACCAGCAGCGCCATGGCCCGCTCCACACGGCGGCGTTGCAGGTAGCGGTGTGGCGTCTCGCCGAAGGTGGCCCGGAACGTCCGGATGAAGTGCGCCTCGGAGACGTACGCGATCCGGGCCAACGCTGGGATGTCCAGCGGCTCGGCGTACGCCCGGTCCATCGCGTCGCGGGCACGCAGCATCGCCCGGTTGGACTCCTCCACAGCCCGGCTCACCGCGGGCCGCCCGGCGGAAGAACCGACGTCTGCGCCACGTCCTGGTCGCGCAGCTTGGCGTAGACGACCTCGGACGTGAACCCGCCGATGAACCCGATGGCCAGGACGAAGAAGACCAACTGCCGCGCCGCATCACCGTCGAGCAGGCCCGGGTTGGTGGAGAGCTGCGCCGCGACGAACAGCAGGAAGGCGATCACACCGGCGGCCGAGCCCAACGCCGCCGCCCGCAGCCAGTTGCCACTGCCGTCGTACGCGTTGCGCACGATCGCACCCCACACCGAGGCGAACAGCGGGGCGGCCACGAGAACCGCGACGTTCTGCCATCCGCCGGTCGGAGCGGCGTACGCCAGCGGGATCGTGGCGAGGGCGAGCAGCAGGAGGACCAGCGCGGTGACCAGGCCCGCCACCGTACGCCGGCCAGCGGCGCCCTCAGCGCGCTCCTCGTCTGCGCGGCGCCGCACCTGGGCGCAGAGCGCGGTGACGATCGGGCCGGCTGCTCCCGACTGCCAGGGTCGGGCCAGCAACGCCACCTCCTCCTCGGTGGCGACGCCACGCTCGTTGTTGAGTCGTTGCCACGTCTTCTCCGCGCCACCGCCGAACGCCGCGACCGCGGCGACCGGGATGCGCCGGGACAGTCCGATGAGCCCGGCGATGAACGTGGAGCGTCCGCCGCCCACCAGCAGCAACGCGTCGGCCATCAGCAGGGAGCGGTAGAAGCTGACCTCCCAGTCGTCGGTCGACTCGGGCACGACGGCGAACAACTCCGGATGACGCTGGGCCTCCTCGAAGTCCACGTCCTGCTGGTACCGACCACGGACCAGGATCGACCCGGGCATCGCCCGGCCGGTACGGATGTAGCCGCGCACGACGTCCCGTTCCAGGTACTCGGGATCGCCGGAGTACACGACGATGCGGCAGCCCTGGTTGGCGAGTGCCGCACCCAGTTCGGCCGCCGCGGCAGCCGCACCCTCCGGGTCGCGGATGGCGGGCGAGTAGGAGCGGCCCGCCTGGGCACTACCGGCGATAGCGACGACCGGGCTCATGCGACTCCTCGACGGTCGGTGACACCCGAACTATAGGAGTGGCCAACCATCGATGCCCCTGCCGACGAGCCGTCGGGGGACGGCCGGACCGCCGAAATATTCGGAGCCCCCGGCCGGGATCGAACCGGCGACATCTCGCTTACAAGGCGAGTGCTCTGGCCAGCTGAGCTACAGGGGCGCGTGCGTCGAGGTCAGCATAGCGACTGACGTCTGAATATCCCGATCGCGAGGGCTCCCGAGCATGGGAAACGTCAACAACCCGACGCCCGTCGCCTCGAGGAGACGTCGATTGATGCCTGCCCGTGCCCGAGTGCCCGGAATGCGTGGGCAACGGATCACCTCCGCGGGCCGCTCGCCTTGGCAGCACGGGGAAACCCGTTTACCGTGCAGTGACACGGACGACACCACGGCCGCCCCCGCGGCCGACCCGCCGTCCGCTGACCGGCACGGGTACGTGCCGGTCGCTCCTTCACTCGGATCGTCCGGCACGTTCCTGCCGGTGAAAGGAAGCGCACCACCATGGCTACGGTCACCTATTCCAAGGCGTCCCGGATCTACCCGGGCACCGAGCGTCCCGCCGTCAACGAGCTGGACCTCGAGATCGGCGACGGCGAGTTCCTCGTTCTCGTCGGCCCCTCCGGTTGCGGCAAGTCCACCAGCCTGCGCATGCTCGCCGGCCTGGAGGACGTGGACGCCGGCTCGATCTACATCGACCAGCGCGACGTCACCCACCTGCCCCCGAAGGCCCGCGACATCGCGATGGTCTTCCAGAACTACGCCCTCTACCCGCACATGACGGTGTACGAGAACATGGCGTTCGCCCTCAAGCTGCGCAAGACCTCCAAGTCGGAGATCGACCGGCGGGTCAAGGAGGCGGCCGGGCTGCTCCAGCTGGAGGAGTACCTCAGCCGCAAGCCGAAGGCGCTCTCCGGCGGTCAGCGTCAGCGTGTCGCGATGGGCCGGGCGATCGTCCGCGAGCCGCAGGTCTTCCTCATGGACGAGCCGCTGTCGAACCTCGACGCCAAGCTGCGGGTGCAGACCCGTACCCAGATCGCCTCGCTGCAGGCCAAGCTGGGCGTCACCACGGTCTACGTCACGCACGACCAGGTCGAGGCCATGACCATGGGCCACCGGGTCGCCGTGCTGCTCGACGGTGTCCTCCAGCAGGTGGACACCCCGCGGGCGCTGTACGACACCCCGGCCAACGTGTTCGTCGCCGGCTTCATGGGCTCCCCCGCCATGAACATCAAGACCGTTCCGCTGAACGAGCAGGGCGCCGAGTTCGCCGAGCTGCACATCCCGCTGACCCGCGAGCAGGTCGCCGCGGCCCGCGCCGAGGGTGGCGACGGCAACGTGACCGTGGGCTTCCGCCCGGAGGACTGCGACCTGGTCAGCCCGACCGAGGGCGGCATGCCGGTCGTCGTCGAGCTGGTCGAGGACCTCGGCTCGGACGCCAACGTCTACGGGCACGCCGCGCTGGGTGGCAACTCGGAGCGCTTCGTCGTCCGCACCGACCGGCGCACCATGCCGAACATGGGTGACACCGTGTTCGTCAAGCCGCGCACCGGCCGCAGCCACGTCTTCCACGCCGCCACCGGCAGCCGGATCTGACGTAACGCCGTACCGCAAAGGGGCGGTCCGCTTCGGCGGGCCGCCCCTTTCGTCGTACCCGGGGACGGCTTCTCACCCCGCGGTGCCAGCACCAATGTGGCTCCGCGGGGTGACTCGGCAGGGCGGGCCGCGCCCGTAGCGTCGCGGCACGCCCAACCCGAGGAGACGCCGTGTCCGCCACCGCCACCGCTCACCCGACCATCCGTTCCCGGCCGTACCGGACCGCCCGCCTGGCCGGCCGCAGCCTCGCCTACTGCGCGACGCTGGTGCCGGTCGCCCTGCTCGCGCTGGTGACCGCCCCGGTGGGTGGGGCCGGTGGCGCCGCCGCGCGGTGGCGGACGCTGCGTACCGGGCTGCTCCGAGCGCCGCCGAGGCCCGCGCCCAGCCGGCCACCCGGCCCGGTCGCGGTGCTCGGCCACGGGCTGCTCAGTCTGCTGCTCGGCGTCGTGGCCCTCGTGCCACTCGGCGTCGAGCTGCTGATGGTGCTGCGCGGCGTGCTGTACGGCATCGTCGACAGCGGTCCGTACGACCACTCCTGGGGTGGTCCGACCCGGGCCGGCGCGTGGTTGGCGCACTTCCTCGTCGGCCTGCCGATGGCCGCCGCAGCCCTGCTCGCGTTGATCGGCATCGCCGCCGTGCACCAGCGACTGACCCGACGTCTCGACGGGGAGCGCGCTCCGGCGTGGCTGATACCGGCCACGCTGCTGATCGCGGTGGCCGGGGCGCTGCTCTTCGTCGCCTGGACCCACCAGATCTGACGACGAGGCCCCCTCCCGCACCGGGCGGGAAGGGGCCTCGTCGACGTCGTTACAGCTCGACCGAGCGGCGGCGGGCGACCTCGGCGAGGGTGACCGCGGCGGCCACGCTGGCGTTGAGCGACTCCACCTCGGAGATCATCGGGATGCTCACGGTCAGGTCGCAGGTCTCGCCGACCAGCCGGGACAACCCGCGCCCCTCGGAGCCGACCACCACCACCAGCGGCCCGACAGCGGCCTCCAGGTCGTACAGGTCGGTGTCGCCGTCGGCGTCCAGGCCGACCACCATGAAGCCGGCGTCCCGGCACGCCTTCAGCGACCGGGTCAGGTTGGTGACCTGCGCCACCGGCACCCGCGCGGCCGCGCCGGCGCTGGTCCGCCAGGCGGTCGCGGTGATCCCGGCAGCCCGCCGCTCGGGTACGAAGACACCCTGCGCGCCGAACGCGGCGGCCGAACGGATCACCGCGCCAAGGTTGCGCGGGTCGGTGACCCCGTCCAGTGCCACCAGGAGCGGCGCCTGCTGCTCCAGGGCCGCGGCGACCATGTCCTCGAAGGGTTGGTACGCGAAGGGCGGCACCTGCAACCCGACGCCCTGGTGCAGCACGCCGCCGGTCATCCGGTCCAGCTCGGCGCGGCTGATCTCCAGGTTGGCGATGCCCCGGTCGGCGGCCGTCCGGATGATCTCGTTGATCCGGTCGTCCATGTCGATGCCCTGGGCGACGTAGAGCGCCGTCGCCGGCACCTGGGCGCGCAGCGCCTCCAGCACCGGGTTGCGCCCGACCAGCAGCTCCGGGGTGTCCTTGGACGGGTTGGACTTGCGCCCCGGCGCGACCCGGGGGCCGGTCCGGCCGGCGGTCGGCCGACCACCCCGACCCGCGGCACCACCCCGACTCGCTGGTACGCCCCGGCCACCGCCCCTGCCCCAGGTGGTGTCCTTGCTGCCCGGCTGACCGATCTTCGGGGCACGCCCCTCCTCGGCCGCCGCCCGGCGCTCCTTGTCCTGCTTCCAGGCGGTGCGCTGCGGCAGCTTCTCGGTGCCCGAGTAACCCTTGTGCCACGGCCGCTCGTCGGCGGGCAGAGTGCGCCCGCGTCCGGCGAGGGAGTCCTTGTTCTTGCCGCCGGTGCCCTTGGGGGCACCTGCCTTCGGCGTCAGACGCCGGCCACGGCGCTGCGAGTTGCCGGCCATCAGTCCTGCTCTCCAATAGTCCAACGGGGGCCCTGGGGGGTGTCCTCGACCACCACGCCGGCCAGCTTGAGCTGGTCGCGTACCGCGTCGGCGGCGGCCCAGTCCTTGCGGCCCCGGGCCTGCGCGCGCTGCTCCAGGGCCAGCGCGATCAGGGAGTCCACCACGGCGCGCAGATCGTTCGAGCTGCCGCCACCGGTCCAGGCCTCGTCGAAGGGGTCGATGCCGAGGATATCCAGCATCGCCCGTACCGCGGCCAGGGTGGTGCGGACGGTCACATCGTCGCCGGTGCTCAGCGCGGTGTTGCCGTCGCGCAGGTGCTGTTGCAGCACGGCCAGCGCGGCGGAGGTGTTGAGGTCGTCGTCCATGGCCGCGACGAAGCCGGCCGGCAGCTCACCGAGCTGCCCGGTGCCCACCCGCTCGGCGGCCCGCTGCACGAAACCCTCGATCCGCCGGTACGCGGTGGCCGCGTCGCGCAGCGAGTCCTCCGAGTAGTCGATCACCGAGCGGTAGTGGGCGGCGGCGTAGTAGTAGCGCAGCTCCACCGGCCGCACGCCGAGGGAAGCCACGTACGCCAGGTCGAGCGCGTTGCCGGCGGACTTGCCCATCTTGGCCCCGCCGATGCTGAGCAGCCCGTGGTGCACCCAGTAGCGGGCGAACGGCAACCCGGCCGCCTGGGACTGGGCGATCTCGTTCTCGTGGTGCGGGAACGTCAGGTCCAGACCACCGCCGTGGATGTCGAACTCCGGGCCGAGGTAGCGCCAGCACATCGCCGAGCACTCGATGTGCCAACCCGGGCGGCCCAGCCCCCACGGCGACGGCCAGTACGCGTCCGCCGGCTCGTCCGGCTTGGCGCCCTTCCAGAGGGCGAAGTCGCGCGGGTCACGCTTGCCCCGGTCGGGGGCGTCCCCCGCCGACTGCATCGCGTCCGGCGACTGACCCGACAGCGACCCGTACGCCGGCCAGGACGCCACGTCGAAGTAGACGTCACCGGAGCCGTCGGTGGCCGGGTACGCGTGCCCGTCCGCGACCAACTTCGTGATCAGCTGGTGCATCTCCGGGATGTGCCCGGTGGCGCGCGGCTCGTAGGTGGGCGCCAGCACGTTCAACGCCCGGTACGACTCGGCGAGGACCAGTTCGTTGGCGTACGCGATCGACCAGAACGGCCGACCCCGCTCCCCCGCCTTGACGAGGATCTTGTCGTCGATGTCGGTCAGGTTGCGGATGAACGTGACCTCGTAGCCGGCGGCCAGCAACCAGCGGCGCAGCACGTCATAGTTGACGCCGGAGCGGAGATGGCCGATGTGCGGCGGCGCCTGGAGGGTGAGACCACACAGGTAGACCCCCACCTTGCCGGCTTCCCGCGGGACGAAGTCCCGCACCGATCGGGTGGCGGTGTCATACAGGCGTAGCGTCACCGTACAAGGGTAGCCGTCCGTGCCTGTCCGGGCCCGCCGGTGCCGGGTCGTACGCTGCGTGCTGTGGATGAGACGGCGGGGTCCGGCCGGGCCGGGGAGACGTCCCAGACTCTCGACCGGGGTCTGCGACTGCTGCACCTGGTCGCCGACGCGCCGGCCGGGTTGACCGTCACCGAGGTGGCGACGCGACTCGGCATCGGCCGGGCGGCCGTCTACCGGCTCGTCGGCCCGCTGACCGGGCACGGCATGCTGCGCCGCGACAGCGACGGCCGGCTCCGCCTCGGCGCCGGGGTGCTGCACCTGGCCCGACGCGCCCAGCCGCTGCTCGCCGAGGGGGCGCTGCCCGCGCTACGCCGGCTCGCCGAGCAGGCCGGCGCCACGGCACACCTGACCGTGGTGGAGGGCGGCGAGGGCGTCGCCCTGGCCGTGGTCGAGCCGAGCTGGACGTCGTTCCACGTCGCGTACCGGACCGGGGCGCGGCATCCCCTGGACCGGGGTGCCGCGGGTCGGGCGATCCTGGCCGGTCGGGGCGGCGCCGCGGAGCCGGTGAGCAGCAGCGGGGAGCTGCAGTCCGGGGCGTACGGGGTGGCCGCGCCGGTGCTCGGCGTACCAGGTCTGGAGGCCAGCGTCGGGGTGGTCGCGCTCGCCCCGCTGGACGTCGACCTGATCGGCCCCCAGGTGCTCGCCGCCGCCACAGCCGTCACCGCCGCCCTCCGCTGACCTCCCCGCCGACCGCCTGGCGGCCTGGGGCTTGATCGACTCGGGTTCATGCAAAGCGCGGCATCCGAGCACCAGCGACAGCCCGATTTCCATGAACGCGAGTCGATCACCGCTGGGTGCCATACCACGATCGGTGCGTGGGCTCACCGTTGTCCACAGGGGCCGACGGAGGCTCGGAGCGGGTTGTCCACAGGGGTTTCGGCGGGTGGTTCGCGGTCCGCACGCTGTTCGACATGCCACCTCGTCCGTACCGACCCGATGCCCTCACCTGGCAGGTCTTCCGTGGCTCCGACGCTGTCCGGGCCGGCCTTCTCAGCGAGCACCAGTTGCGCAGCGCCGCGTGGGTGCGGCTGCGCCACGACATCTACGCCGACGCCCGACTGGACCGGGACCACGCCCTGGCCTGTCGCGCCGCGCTCCTTCGGCTACCGCCCGGGGTGGTCGTCGGGGGCCCGTCGGCCGCCTTCCTGCACGGCATCGAACATGCCGCCGCCTTCACCGACGACGTGCACGTCCTCGTGCCCCGATCGCTACGGGTCGGCGCGCAACGCGGCCTCCGCGTGCACGTCCACCCTGCGCCCCTCGACCCGGATTCGCGCGAGCGGCTGGTGACCTCCCCGGGCACGAGCGGTGCGCCGAAAGCAGGACCCCCAACCGGCACGACCCGCCGATCGGGACCAGAGCAGCCGGCCGCCGCAGGCTCTCCACGAACAGCCCACCCCACCGGCACGCCCCGCCCACCCGGATCGGAACGCCCGCCCGGCCCAGGCCCTGCGCCCCGAACAGGCGCGACCCGCCCCGTGGACGCGCGGCGGCCCCGGGGGCGCGCGGTGGCGGCGGGACCGGGCAGCCCGGTGGGGGTCAGGTGGGGTGACAGCCGAACGGCCGCCGAGCCTCTCCGGTTCCCGCGCGGCTCGATCCCCCGCTCCGACCCCGAACAGGCCGCCTGGGAGACGGCAGTCTGGCTCGACCCGATCCGAGCGGTCAGCATCATCGACGCGTTGCTCGGGCAGGGGCTGGCCGATCGTGCCGCGCTGATCGAGGCGGCTGCTCGTAACGCGAACCGGGCGGGGAATCGCCGAGCAAGCTGGCTCTTCGACCTGGCTGACGGCGGGGCCCAGTCCCCGCCGGAATCGCAGCTGCGGGTGCGGTTGGTGCTGGGCGGGCTGCCACGTCCCGTTGTTCAACATCCGGTACGCCTGCCCAACGGCGTGATCCTTCATCCCGACCTGGCGTGGCCGGAATACCGGGTAGCGGTCGAGTACGACGGGCAGTGGCACGCCGATGCCGATCAGCTGCACCGCGATCGCCGACGACTCAACCTGCTCGTCGGCGCGGGTTGGTTGGTGCTGCACGTGACCAGTCGACGAATGCATGCCGAGTTCCCGACGGTGCTCCACGAGGTGCGCGCCGCGTTGAATGCCCGCGGCTGGCGGCGGTGACCACCCGGGGCGTACGTGATCCACTCGGGTTCCTGGAAGTCGGGCTGTCCCCGGGCCCGCGACACCCCGCCATCAAGGAACCCGAGTGGATCAAGCCCGGGGAGGCCGGCATGGGTGGCCGGGACACAGCGAGGCCCGGTCGACCAGCGTCGACCGGGCCTCGCGGTGGTGTCTTACGGGCGGGCGTTCGGCTTGAGCGGGGTCGTCACCGCCGCGTACGCGTCGACGATCCCGTACCCGTAGAAGCCGTTGAAGTTGAGCCCTCCGGCGCAGTACGCGTCGAAGGACTCGTCACGGCCCTCGTTGCGGTACTGCTGAAGGCGCGGCTCCGGGCAGGCGTGCTCGGCCGCCGTGCGGTAGAGGTGCTGCTCCACCTGGTCCGGGGACAGGCCGAAGCCACCCCGGCCCTGCGGCTTGCCGTACCGGCTGACGATCAGCGCGGCAACGCCGGCGGCGTGCGGGGACGCCATCGAGGTGCCCTGGAGGTAGGTGTAGTAGCCGCACTCACCGTTGGGCTTGCACTGCTTGAAGACGGACTCCTCGAAGCCGGCGACGACGTTGCCGTCGGCGTCGACCGAGCCCTCCTCCTGGAGCACATGCTTCGGGTACGACGACAGGATCTCGTTGGCGTAGGTGCGGAACGTGTCCGTGCCGAAGCCGTCGCGGAACCAGCCGCCCGGCGCGGCGACCGAGATCTGCTCGGTGCCGTAGTTGGAGAAGTCCGACTTCTTGCCGGACGGGCCGACCGACGACACACCGATGACGTGCGGGCCCTCGGTGGGCAGGTCCCAGCAGCTGTTGTTGTCGATCGGGCGCGGGTACGGGTCGGCGCCGTAGTCCGGGCTGGACGTGTCGGTACGCGGCGCGCCCAGGTCCTCGTGGTTGTTGCCGAGCGCGCCGACCAGGGTGACGCCCTTGTTGTGGGCGAAGACCAGCGCCCGCTTCATGGCCTTGATGATGGCCCGCTGCTCGGCCTGCGCCTCGGGCGAGTCGGCCGGGTTCGCGGTGCAGTTGTAGAGCCACGGGTCGACGTAGAACGACATGTTGACCACGTCGATCCCGGAGCGCCCGGCGTAGACCAGCGCGCTGACGACCGGGTCGAGGAAGAAGTAGCCGGAGTCCTGGCCGCCCTTCAGCTCGACCAGCGAGACGTTCGGGGCGACACCGGAGAGGCCGAAGCCGTTGGCGGCCGCGCCGATGGTGCCGGCCACGTGGGTGCCGTGCCCGCCGTCGTCGGTGCCTACCGCGTCGAGGCAGCTCGGCACCTCGCACGGACCGTCCACGTCGGTCCGGTCGGGCGCGAAGTTACGCGACAACGCCCAGTTGAAGTTGGGCGCGATGTCCGGATTGCTGGCGTCGACGCCGGTGTCCAGCACGCCGACGGTCACCCGGCGGTCACCGGGCTCGACCTTGCGGGCCTTGTCGGCCCGGATCATCTCCAGGCCCCAGAGCTTGTCGTCGAGCGGGTCCATCTTTGCGCCGCGCCGGGCTGCGCTGCCCGCTGCGACCGACGCCGTCATCAGGTGCTCCTGCTCGACCCGGTCCAGCTTCGGCTTGCGGCCGATGGCCTTCTGCTCGGCCGCACCGATCAGGCTCGGGGCTGCCGTCGCCTTGGCCGCGAAGTCGGCCCGATCACTGGTGACCTGGAACATGCCGACCTCGTCGGACCGGGACACCACCGTGCCGCCGGCTGCCTGGATGGCGGCGACGGCCGTGTCGGCGGCGAAGCCGTCCTCGGCGACGACAGTGAAGGTGCGGGAGGTGCTCGGCGCGGCGCTGGCCGGTACACCCAGGCCCGCTGCCGTAAGTGCCAGTGCTGCCGCGGTCGCGACGGCACCGGCGGTGAAGCGCTTGCTCACCACATCGGATCCTCTCGTTGAGGGACGTGGCAGCCATCACACAACACCCGCCCGGTTTACGCCAGGTGAACGTCCGTTATGGCGGTGAATCTCTCCTTCATCCGCCCAGCTCGATGCCCACGTCCACCCGGTCGGACGACCCCGCCGACAGATCCGACAGGACCACTGGCAGGTCGGCCAGGGTGGACACCTCCGCGTCGGGGGTGAAACCGGCCGGGCGGGGCAGCCCTTGCCGGTTCAGCCACACCGACCGCAGGCCGGCCCGCCGGGGTGCCACCACGTCGTGCTCCCACGAGTCACCGACGTACACGATCTGCTCGGCGGGGACCCCGGCGGTCGCGACCACCGCCGCGTAGAACTCCGGGGCGGGCTTCTTGGGCAGGCCGTTCTCGTGCGCGTACAGCTCGAAGGCGAACTCCCCGGCGAGCCCGCAGCGTTCGGCGCGGCTGTTGCCGTTGGTCGCGAAGCCCAGCGTGTACCGGGTGCGCAGCACGGCCAGGGTCGGCGGGACGTCCGGGAAGGGTCGGGTGAGGGCGAAACGGCGGGCGAAGAAGAGGGCGGCGATCTCGTCGAGGTGGTCGTCGAGCCCGGCGCGGGCCAGCGACCGGGCCAGCGCGGCTCGGCGAATCTCCAGCACCGGGGCGGCGCTCAGCTCGCCGAAGACCGCGCCCCAGTCGGACTCCAGCTCGGCGAGCGTCACGTCGGCGGCTTCCGGCGTACGACGCCGCATCTCGTCGAGGACGGTCACCAGCCCGGCGGTCACCGCCGGCCGCAGGTCCAGCAGGGTCTCGTCGGCGTCGAACACCACGGTGGTCAGCACGGCAACCACTCTCTCACCGCGAGGTGGTTGCCAGCGCAGGCTCGAGGTTGGCCGGCGCGGGCGTACCGCGCAGTTCGTCGAGGCGCACCAGAGCGACCCCGGCGACGATCAGCGCACCGCCGAAGAGCTGCCAGGCGGTCGGCAGTTCGTCGAGGAACAGCCAGGCGATCAGCACCGCGAACAGCACCTCGGTCAGCCCGACGAACGACGACAGCCGGGGGCCGAGGATCCGGGTGCCGGCGATGCCGGCGAGGTACGCGATCACGGCGGCGACCAGCGTGAGCCCGACGATGGGCAGCAGCCAGGTGGTGCGGTGCCCGGCGAACGTGACCTCGCCGAACGTGGCACGCAGCGGCAGCAGACCGGTCAGCCCGACGAGGAGCAGCACGGCTGCCCCGACGGCCATCCCGCCGCTGGCCATGGCGACCGAGGGCAGTCGGGGGTCGACCCGGCCGGCGAGCACGAAGTAGCCGGCCAGGCCGAACGCGGCACCCAGTCCCCACAGCACGCCGACCGGGTGGAAGCCGGCGGTGCCGGTGAGGTCCAGGACGAAGGCCAGCCCGCACAGGGCGGCGGCCGAACCGGCCACGGTGAGCCGCCGGGGGCGCTGGCCGTGCCGCAGCCACATCCAGCCGACGACCAGGATGATGCCCAGGTACTCCAGCAGCAGCGCGATGCCGACCGGCAGGTACCGCACGGCGTTGAAGAAGCACACCTGCGCCAGCGCCACCCCGAGCAGCCCGAACATCACGACCGCCGCGCTGTTGCTCCGCAGCACGTGCCACCTGCCACGCAGGGACAGCAGGGCGGGGATCGCCAGCACCAGGGCGGCCACGCCGACCCGGGCGACGACGGCGGCCTCGGCCGACCAGCCGGCTTCGATGAGCGACCGCGCGAAGGTGCCCGAGGTGGCGAACGTGACCGCGGAGAGCAGCGCCAGCGCGGCGCCGGCGGTGGGTCGTGACTGCATCTCGCGCTCCTCGGGGACGACACGGTGTCATGAGCAAACTATCCTTGTGCTCATGACGCTAGGCGGCCATCGTGACAGGAGTCAAGTTGCTATTCGCTCATGACACCGAATGTTCGTTGATCGCCGCCACCGCGTTGGTCAACACCGCGGGCCGCGACGGCGAGCTGCTGCCCGACGTCGCCGCGCTGGACGCGTTCTTCACCCGGCACGCCTACAGCGGGCGGCACGAGCACACCGACGCCGAGCTGCGCGCCGTGCGGCAGCTACGCCCCCGGCTGCGCCGGATCTGGCACGCCGAACCGCCGGAGGTCGTCGCCATGGTCAACGCCCTGCTGCTGGAGCACCGGGCGTTGCCGCAGCTCATCGAGCACGACGACGAGCCGTACCACCTGCATGCCGTGCCCCGCGACGCGCCGCTGGCCACCCGGATGGCGGTGGAGGCGGCGATGGCGATCGCCGACCTGGTCCGCATGGGCGAGCTGAGCCGGTTGCGGATCTGCGAGTACCCGGACTGCGGCAACGTCGTCGTCGACCTGTCCCGCAACCGGTCACGGCGGTTCTGCGAGGCCGGCTGCGGCAACCGGGCGGCGGTGACCGCCTACCGGGCCCGCAGGGCCGCCGGTCGGCCCTGAGCGACGTCGGCCCGTAGTTCGTACTCCACCTCGCCGTGCTCGGTCCCCGGGATCGGGTCGTCGAACCGAAGGTGGAAGGTGCGCACGTAGCGCAGCCCCGCCTTCACCATCACCCGCCGGGACCGCTCGTTGACCGCCATCGTCTCAGCCCACACCCGACGCACGCCCACGGTGTCGAAGGCGTACCGGACCAGCGCCCGCGACCCCTCGGTGGCCAGGCCGCGCCCCCACGTCGAGCGGCGCAGCCGGTAGCCCAGCTCGGCCTCGGTGCCGTCCTTGGACGGGTCGAGGGCGAACCAGCCCAGGAAGTCACCCGTCTCCCGATCGACGGCCGCCCACCGACCGAGACCGGGATGACTGTCGTACTGGGCGAGCAGCTTCGGCAGATGCTCGTCCCGGACGGTGGCACGCGGGGTTGCGACGCCGCCGGTGAGGAAACGCATCACCTCGGGGTCGCTGTCCAACTCGACCAACGCGTCCACATCGGCCACGCTCAGCCGCCGCAACCGCAGCCGCTCGGTCCCCGGAGGAACCAGGTCATCGCCATCCATGACCGGATCATCGCGCCCGCCCGACGACCCCGTCGACGTCTTTTCCGACCCGCGACCACCGTCGCGGGCAGGGCGGTCGCGTCAGCGCGGGGGCGCGACCACGAAGAGCCGCCAGGAGTACGCGTCGACCACGAGCACGGGCCCGTCCGGGTCCTTACTGTCGCGCACCCCGACCACGCCCCCAAGGTTCGTAGCCACCTCGACGCAGTTGGCGTCCTGGTTGCTGCGACTGCTCTTGTGCCATCGAGCGTCGGTCAACTCCACGACTCGGCCACCTCGCTGATCAACTCGATGGACGCCTGCGGGGGCAGGGCTTCGCCCAGGGTAACCTCCCAGACCTGCTGCAACCGCAACAGATCCTTCGGCTTATCCAACTCCTGGCCGCGAACCTGGCAGTCCAGGTAGGCCACCTCGGTGCCGTCGGGCAGGGCGGCAAGCGCGAACTGCCCACCGAGCCCCGGATATTCCTCGGCGGATCGCGGCACCACGTGCAGCCGGACCCGCGGGTGCCCGGTGGCGAGGCTGGCCAGGTGCAGGGCCTGATCGCGCATCACCTTCCGCCCGCCGACCCGTCGCCGCAGCACCGCCTCGTCCAGCACCGCAACGATCTGCGGGGCACTCTCGCTGCGCAGCACATTCTGGCGGTTCATCCGCTCGGCCAGCCGCCGTTCGACCTCCTCGGGCGCGAGCAGGCCGCCGGCCTCGAAGACCGCACGGGCGTAGTCCTCCGTCTGGAAGAGCCCTGGCACGTAGCGGGGCTCGTACCACCGGATCGTGCGCGCCTGCGCGAAGATCGCCTGCCAGCCGCGCAGCCACGGTTGCGCCCGGTCCAGGCTGACCAGCTCGGTGGACATGCGGCCGAAGAGGCCGCCGGTGTCCAGGGCACGGTCGACGAGTTCCAGGTACTTGGCGGTCGGCGGCTGCTGGCCCAGCTCGACGGCGCTGACCATGGACGGCGAGTAGTTGACCGCCTTGGCCAGCTCGTCCTGACTCCAGCCCCGGCGAACGCGCGCCCGGCGCAGCTCGGTGACCAGGAACGCCGCCGCCGTCATCTGCCCATCGCCCATGACCTGCCGCCTCTCCACCCCGTCGACGATCAACTCCAGCCGGCCGCCAGCGGCGTCACCACCGGAAACAGGACGGCTGTGACGACCCGGCCAAACCCTTCCGACCGTAGTCGCCCGATCACCAGACTGTGAAGTGCGGCACCGCTCCCCGTCCCCCGGGCCCGGCGGCGCCGCACGGGACCGCCCGATCCCCCGTGCCGGGCGGTCCCGCCCCACCCAGCAGACCGACCAACCGACCAACCCGACCCGACCACCCCAGCGAGGCCACACCGACCCGACCACACCGATCCGACCACACCGACCAGGCCACCCCGACCCGACCACACCGACCAGGCCCGACCCGACAACACGGACCCGGCCCGACAACACGGACCCGGCCCGACCACACCGACCCGGCCCGACCACACCGACCCGGCCCGACCACACCGACCCGACCCCACAACACCGACCAACACCGACCCGGCCCACGCCGACCCGACCACGCCGACCCGACCACGACCGGCCGGGCCACACCGATCGCACCCCGATCCGGCGCGATCTTGGCGCAGCGCCGCGCCATCCGGGCGCCGTCTGAGCGAATTCTTCGAGATCTTGGACAGTTTCCGTTAGCGCCTAACGGAAACTGTCCAAGATCTGAAGCGGGTTGAGGTTGTTGAGGTCGGTTGAGACGGATGGCGGTCATCGCGCGATCGGCCACGATCTCGGCGACGTCGCGGCCGAAGCGAGACGGTCCGCGGGGAGGTGACGTCAGAGACGATTCAGCTCGAAGGGACTCCCACACCATGTGCCGGACCGCCCCGGACGACCGCGCGACCACGCCCCGTCGACCGCACCTGCCGCTGCGTCCACTCTGGCTCTGCCGGGTC
Organism: Micromonospora sp. NPDC005197; assembly: GCF_040608295.1. Classification (NCBI taxonomy): domain Bacteria; kingdom Bacillati; phylum Actinomycetota; class Actinomycetes; order Micromonosporales; family Micromonosporaceae; genus Micromonospora; species Micromonospora sp. NPDC005197. The sequence continues at coordinate 21,052 of NZ_JBEXHY010000032.1, forward strand.
TGCGCCGCGCCGTGGCCGTGCCCGGTCGCCCGACTCACCCTCCGCCAGGAGTACGCCCACGACCAGATCGCCCTGAGCATCTACCTGTGCACGGTCCTGCACGACGCGGCCACTGACCTGTATCGGCTCAACCCCCAGGGCGGCCCGGACCCGAGGGCCCTCTTCACCCGGTTCCTCGCCTGGGCGGCACCGCGTGGCGACCCGCACTGAGCGACACCGCGTGGCGACCCGCGCAGAGCGACACCGCGGCGACCCCGCTGACCGACACCGCAGCGACCCGCGCAGAGCGGCACCACGTGGCGACCCGCTGAGCGACACCGCAGCGACCCGCGCAGAGCGACCCCGCTGACCGACACCGCGGCGACCCGCGCAGAGCAGGGCACCCGCAGGTCAGGGGTGGGTCATCCGGAGCAGGTCGAGCACCTCGTCGAGCTGGGTCTCGGTGAGCGTGCCCGAGTCGACGTGACCTCGGGAGATCACGACCTCCCGGATGGACGCCTGCTTGGCCAGCGCCTCCTTGGCGATCGAGGCGGCCTCGTCGTACCCGAGGTAGCGGTTCAGCGGGGTGACGATCGACGGCGACCCCTCGGCGTACGCCAGGCAGACCTCGGCGTCCGCGACCAGGCCGGCCACCAGGCGGTCGGCGAACAGCCGACTCGCCGCGGCCAGCAGCCGGATCGACTCCAGCAGGTTGCGGCCCATCACCGGCAGCATGACGTTCAGCTCGAAGTCGCCCTGTGAACCGGCGAAACCGACTGTCGCGTCGTTGCCGATCACCTGGGCGCAGACCTGCCGCATCGCCTCGGCCACCACCGGGTTGACCTTGCCCGGCATGATCGACGAGCCGGGCTGGAGGTCGGGGATGCGCAGCTCCCGCAGGCCGGCCCGGGGGCCGGAACCCATCCAGCGAATGTCGTTCGCGACCTTGTAGAGACCCACGGCGATGGTCCGCAACTGCCCCGAGGTCTCCACCAGCGCGTCGCGGGCGCCCTGCGCCTCGAAGTGGTTGCGCGCCTCGGACAGCGGCAGCCCGGTCGACTCGCGCAGCTTGCCGATCACGGCGGCGGCGAAGCCGAGCGGGGTGTTGATCCCGGTGCCCACGGCCGTGCCGCCCAACGGCAGCTCGGCCAGCCGGGGCAGCGAGCCCTCCAACCGCTCGATGCCGTAGCGGACCTGGGCGGCGTACCCGCCGAACTCCTGCCCGAGGGTGACCGGGGTGGCGTCCATCAGGTGCGTACGCCCCGCCTTCACCACCGTCTCGAACTCGGCCGCCTTGCCCTCCAGCGCCTCGGCGAGGTGGGTCAGCGACGGCAGCAGATCTTCCGCGATGAACTGGGTGGCCGCCAGGTGGATCGAGGACGGGAACACGTCGTTGCTCGACTGGGAGGCGTTGACGTGGTCGTTCGGGTGCACCGGCGAGCCCAGCTCCCGGCTCGCCAGGGTCGCGATCACCTCGTTGGCGTTCATGTTGGACGACGTTCCGGAACCGGTCTGGAACACGTCGACCGGGAACTGGTCGTCGTACCCGCCGTCGGCGACGTGCGCGGCGGCGGCGGCGATCGCGGCGGCCACGTTGGCGTCGATCACACCCAGCTCGCCGTTGACCTCGGCCGCGGCACCCTTGATCTGGGCCAGGGCCTTGATCTGGGCCGGTTCGATGCCCCGCCCGGAGATCGGGAAGTTCTGCACCGCCCGCTGGGTCTGCGCCCGCCACAGCGCTTCGGCGGGCACCTCCACCTCGCCCATCGAGTCGCGTTCGATCCGGTAACCGGTCGTCTCTGGAGTCGTCACGCGTACCATCCTGCCGCGCCCGTGGCCGACCCGCAGATGATCCGTCAGCCCAGCTCGGCGAGCAGCCGTTCCACCTCGTGCTGCTCCGGTAGGTCGATCTGCCGGTACAGGCCCAGCGCACGGGTCAGGTGCAGTCGGGCGGCAGCCGGATCGGTGTTTCGTACGCACCGGGCGATCCCCTGGAGCGCCCTCGCCTGCTCGTAGCGGGCACCCAGCCGGCCGGCGTCGACGAGCACCCTGCGATGCAGGTCGAGCGCGCTGGCGGCATCTCCCTGCTCCAGCATCGCCAGGGCCAGCAGGTTACGTGAGGCGCACTGACCGATCCGGTCGCCGGCCTCCATCATCGCCATCAGTGCGTCCCGGTGCAGGGCCGCGGCACGTTCCGGCCTCCCCGCGTCGCGCTCCATCACACCGATCTCGTTGAGCACCTCGCCCTCACCGAATCGATTGCTCGCCTTGCGTCTCAGGTACAGCGCAAGCCGCAGAATTCGACGAGCCGGGCCCAGATCGCCGAGCCGGTGGCGAATCATGCCGAGGTGCCCGAACGCATGCGCGGCCTGTGCCATGTCTCCGGTCTGTCGGGCCAGAATGAGGTGCTGCCGGGCGATGGGCAGCGCCTCGGCGTACCGACCCCACCCGATCAGCGCAAAGCACAGGTTGTTCAGCAGGTTGGTCAGTTCGTTGCCGTCACCCTGGCCGTTGATCATGCCGAGCGCCTCGTCGAACTTCGCCTTGCCCTGCCGGAAGTCACCGTTCGCGGCGTACGAGGCGCCCAGGTTCCACAGGGTGCTGAGCACGTCGCCACGCAGTCCGAGCCGGCGGCGCAACTCGAGCGCCACCTCCATCACCCTGATCGCCTCCGGAAAGCGGGCCAGTCGGAAATACGCAGAGGCGAGGTAGTTCAGCATCGCGGCTACCGCCGCCTCGTCGCCCAGCCGTTCCGCGGCCCGTAGGCCAATCGTGTGGGTCTCGATCAGCTCGTCAAGGTGCCCGCCGTCGAAGTTGAGCCGCCAGCCGGCTCGGGCCAGCTGCCAGCACTGAGCCGGGAAGTCCTCCTCGCCGGCCAGCCGGATCAGGGCGGTGAGCGCGACGAGATTTTCCTCGAACCACGCCCGACCCTGCGCTGCTGGGACGGCCACCAGGTCGGGCCGGCCGGGCGTGTGCACGGGAATGTTGCGCCGACTGCCCGCCGCCTCGATGGTCCGGGCGATCGCCAACGTGACGGCCAAGTGGTAGTCGAGCAGCCGCTCCAGGCCGGCCCGACGCTCGGCCTGCCGCTCGGGGGCGGCAAGCAGCAGGCGGGCGTACTCGCGGAGCAGGTCGTGCAACCGGTACCGGCCCGGCTGCACCTCCTCCACCAGATGGGCGTCGACCAACTCGTCCAGCAGCTCCTGCGTGTCGGTCAAGGGCAGCTCGGCGAGGGCGGCGGCCACCCGACTGTCCAGCCGTCCGCCGGGGTAGAGGCCGAGCAGCGGAAACAGCCGCTGCGCCGCAGGGGAGACCTGCTCGTACGACAGCGCGAACGCCTGCCCCACCGAGCGCTGCCCGGCGGTCAGTTCGGCCAGCGCTCCCGCTCCGGCGTGCATCCGTTGGGCGAGGTCGGCGACGCGCCAGCGGGGCCGGTGCGCGAGTCGGGCGCCGGCCAGCCGGATCGCCAGCGGCAGGTGGCCACAGCGCCGCACCACCTCGGCCGCCGCCTCCGGTTCGGCGGCGACCCGCTCCGCGCCGACCACCCGTCCGAGCAGCTCGATGGCCTCGTCCGCGTCGAGCACCGGCAGCGACGACGGGCGGCCCTCGTCGAGCCCGATCAGTCGACGACGGCTGGTGATCAACACCTGGCAGTGCGAGCCGTTGGGCAGCAGCGGCGCGACCTGGTCGGCAGCGAACGCATTGTCCAGCACCACCAGGGCGCGCAGGTCGGCCAGCTCCGTCCGCCACAGCGCCAGTCGGTCGTCCGTGTCCTCCGGTATCCGCTCGGCTGGCACGCCCAGCTGTCGCAGCAGGGCGGCCACGGCCGTGGCCGGTGTCAGCGGACGACGGGCACTGTGCCCGTGCAAGTCGATGAAGAGCTGGGCGTCCGGGTAGCGGTCAGCCAGGGCTGTGGCGACGTGCACGGCGAGAGTCGTCTTGCCGCTGCCGGCCATGCCATCGATCACCTGGATCCGGGTGCCGTCCTCCTCGATCTCCTTGACCAGGCGGGCCACCGTCTCCTGCCGGCCGGTGAAGTCACCGATCGCCCGGGGCAGCGACCGGACCGGCGCGATCGGTCGGGTTTCCCGACCGGCCAGGGCGAGGTCGCCGGCGAGCACGCGCTGATGCAGCGCCTGCAACTCGGCGCCCGGCTCGATGCCGAGTTCCTCCGCGTAGGAGCGCCGGCCCTCCCGGTAGACCGCGAGTGCGTCCGCCTGTCGGCCGACCGAGGACAGCGCCACCATCAGTTGGCCCCGCAGACGCTCCCGCAGCGGGTGCTGGTCGACGCTCTCGGCAAGCTCGTCGATCAGCTCGGCGGCGTGCCCGAGGCGTAGCTCGACGTCGACGCACTCCTCCAGGGCGGTGAGGCGCTGCTCATCGAGCGCCTGCGCGCGGCGACGAACACTGCGGCTGGGGATACCGCCGAGCGCCGGCCCGCGCCAGAGGGCCAGGGCTGAGCGGTACCGCTCACCCGCGTTGGCCAGCCGACCGGCCGCGGCGGCCGCCCGGGCCTCCTCGACGCTGCGGGCGAAGACCTCGGCATCCAGGTCGCTCGGGGCGGTGCGAACGCCGTACCCGACCGGATCGGTGATGATGGTTTCCGGGGCGAGCCCCAGCTCAGTGAACCGGCGACGCAACCGGGAGACGCAGGTCTGCAACTGGGCCCGGGCGGTCGCCGGGGGGCGCTCCTCCCAGACGGCGTCGACCAGCTCCTCGATCGGCACCAACCGGCCGGCACGGAGCAACAGCATGGCGAGCACGATCCGGTCCCGGCCGGCGGTGACGGTGGACTCGCCACCGCCGACGCGCAGAGGCCCCAGGATCCCGAACCGCATCTGCTCCCCCGCGTCGATGGCGCAACTTCCAGCAGCGTAGCCCGACGATCACAGATCGCCGCAGTCCGGTGATAGTGATCTGAGAGCGGATCGAGTGCGGTGCGCCGCAGACTCGATCCGGGTTGTCGGTGACGGCATCCGACGGGGGCGGTGCGCCCTCCCACCCCAGGGGCGGGGCGCACCGATGTCGGCAGAGCACGGACGACAGAAGGGGTGCCGGGCGAGTTCGCCCGGCACCCCTTCGCGTACGCGTCAGTCAGCGGCGGCCGACGGTGAGCACCGGCTTGGTGACCTCGGCGAAGAAGTCGTTGCCCTTGTCGTCGACCACGATGAAGGCCGGGAAGTCCTCCACCTCGATCTTCCAGACCGCCTCCATGCCCAGCTCCGGATATTCGAGCACCTCGACGTGCTTGATGCAGTCCTGGGCGAGGCGCGCCGCGGGGCCGCCGATCGAGCCGAGGTAGAAGCCGCCGTGCTGCTGGCAGGAGCGGGTCACCTGACCGGACCGGTTGCCCTTGGCCAGCATCACCTGCGAGCCACCGGCGGCCTGGAACTTCTCCACGTACGCGTCCATCCGCCCGGCCGTGGTCGGGCCGAACGAGCCGGACGCGTACCCCTCGGGGGTCTTTGCCGGGCCGGCGTAGTAGACCGCGTGGTCGCGCAGGTACTGCGGCATCGGCTCACCGGCGTCCAACCGCTCGGCGATCTTGGCGTGGGCGATGTCGCGGGCCACCACCAGCGGGCCGGACAGCGACAGTCGGGTCTTCACCGGGTACTTGGACAGCTCGGCGCGGATCTCGTCCATCGGCCGGTTCAGATCGACCCGGACGACCATCTCGGAGTCGAGCGAGTCGTCGGTGACGTCGGGCAGGAACCGTGCCGGGTCGGTCTCCAGTCGCTCCAGCCAGACGCCCGACGGGGTGATCTTGGCGACGGCCTGCCGGTCGGCCGAGCAGGAGACGGCGATCGCCACCGGGCACGAGGCACCGTGCCGGGGCAGCCGGACCACCCGCACGTCGTGGCAGAAGTACCGGCCGCCGAACTGCGCGCCGATGCCGAAGTTACGGGTCAGCTCCAGCACCTCCGCCTCCAGCTCCAGGTCCCGGAAGCCGTGGGCGCTCATCGAACCCTGCGTCGGGAGAGCGTCCAGGTACTTTGCGGAGGCGTACTTCGCGGTCTTCAGCGCGTACTCGGCAGAGGTGCCGCCGATGACGATGGCCAGGTGGTACGGCGGGCAGGCGGCCGTGCCGATCAGCCGCAGCTTCTCCTCCAGGAACTGCATCATCCGCGTCGGGTTGAGTAGCGCCTTGGTCTCCTGGTAGAGGTACGACTTGTTGGCCGAGCCGCCACCCTTGGCCATGAACAGGAACTTGTACGCGTCGGGGTGCCCGTCCGGGTCCTCGGCGTACAGGTCGACCTGGGCCGGCAGGTTGCTGCCGGTGTTCCGCTCGTCCCACATGGTCAGCGGGGCGAGCTGGGAGTAGCGCAGGTTGAGCCTCGTGTACGCCTGGTAGACGCCCCGGGAGATGGCCTCGGCGTCGGCGCCGTCGGTCAGCACGTGCCGGCCACGCTTGCCCATCACGATCGCTGTGCCGGTGTCCTGGCACATCGGCAGCACCCCGCCGGCGGCGATGTTGGCGTTGCGCAGCAGGTCCAGCGCGACGAACCGGTCGTTCGGCGACGCGGCCGGGTCGTCGATGATCGCCCGGAGCTGGGCCAGGTGCGCCGGGCGCAGGAAGTGCGCGATGTCGTGCATCGCCTCGGCGGTCAGCGCGGTGAGCGCGGCCGGCTCCACGGTGAGGAAACGACGGCCCCCCGGGCCGTGTACGACGTCCACGCCCTCGTCGGTGACCAGGCGATAGTCCGTCTGGTCGGGACCGGTCGGCAGCAGAGGGGCGTACGAGAATGCGGCGGCACTGCTCATGAGCGGCAAGCCTAGGGCAGACCGGTCGATCATTCCCACCCGCCGGGCTGGGTCTGGGACGCCGCTCTCATCCTCCGAGGTCCGCCGCGCTCCGCGCACCGACGTCCCGCCCGCTCAGCCGTCCTTGCCGCCGTCGGGATCGGGACACAGCTCACCCTTGGGCCCGCAGTCACCGTCGCCGTCGTTGCCCCGCCCGGGGCCGGTGCCGCCGGGGCCGGGGTTGCCACCATCGCCGGGAGGCGGGACGGGGGTGCCCCCGGTGGCGCCGAAGCGGACGTACCCGATCTCCCGCCCCTCACCGATGATCATTCCCTGCGAACCGACGGCGAGGGCGTTCGCGGAGGTCCGCAGCACGGCCAGTTCCCGGCCGCTGCGCGGGTCGAGGGCGACCAACCTCGACGGCTTCTCGTCGGCGAGCACCGCCGCGTACGGGGTGAGCGCGGCGCCGGCCTTGCCACTGGCCGGACGGGTCCACCGCACCCGGTCGGCGCCGAGTTCACGGGACACCACCGAGCGCTTGTCCGCGGAGCGGAACACCGCGTAACGGTCGTCGACCGCGACGAGCTTGGTGCTCGCCTCGCCGACCCAGAGCAGCCGCCCGTCGTACCCGTCGATGACCGCCTCGCGGCCGTCCGAACCCACGCCGATCAGGACGTTGCGCGCTCCCTGCGGGTCCTCGCGCTGGACGCAGCCGGCGGTGTCGGCGGTGCGCAGGTTGACCCCGGCCCGCTGCCACGCCTCCTGCCCCGTCGCCGGGTCCCGCGCCGAGATGGCGAAGTAGCAGGTGCCGTCCTGGGAGCGGGCGGCGATCCGCAGCATCCGGCCGCCCACCACGGAGAGCCGCTCGTCCCGGCCCGGCTCGACGTTCTGCAGCACCCGGCCGGTGGCGGTGTCCACGACGTGCACCCGGCCGTCGACCGGGAAGCCGAGCAGCGGAGGCACCGGCTCCGGCCCGGCCACCCCGTCGTCGACGCGGGTGGCGGTGAGCCGACGGGTGCCGCGCAGGCCCGGGTTGTCGGCGAGCAGGCCGCTGTGCACGCCGGGCAGGAAGGCCGTCCACAGTGGGGCGGTGCCCCGGGGGTCCCACGCGCTCAGGGTGCAGTCGGTGGCATCCGTGCAGCGGGCGTCCAGCAGCAGGTTGCGGTACGTCCACACGGCCACGGCGTCGTCGTCGCGTCGCCGGGTCGCCCCGGTGGTCGGGTCGAGCAGTTCGTACCCCTTGACCAGGAGCTTGCCCACGGCGACGACCGGGTCGCGGTCGCCGCCCGCGACCGCCGACCAGTCCGCCTTGCGTTCCCAGAGCTGGGCGCCGGTGGCCAGGCTGCGGGCCTCCACCCGGGTGCGCTGCTCGACGACGACGGCGTCGCCGGCGATGGTCACGCTGCGCGGGGTGCCGCCGACCCGCTGCTGCCAGACCACGTCCGGCTCGGAGATGGGTTTGCTGCGGTCCACCCACTCCCACAGGCCGGGGAACGGGTTCCACACGCCGGTGGCGGCGAGGGCGACGACCACGGCGAGGCCGAGCAGCAGCCCACCGCGCACGCTCCCCTTCGCCACCCGCACACCGTAGCCACGATCGCGGATCTTCCGTACGCCCCGCGCCGCCGTGTCGCCGCGCTTTCTGGGCTCGGAGGTGTTACGTGGGTGTTCGTCCCTCGGCCCGGACGGCGCTGCGGACCAGAGGCAGCGTGCGGTAGGGAATCTGCTCCGCCAGCGCGATGATCGTCGACGCGCGGGTGATGCCGGCGGACGAGACGATCTGGTCGATGACCCGTTGCAGGTCGGTGTTGGAGCGGGCCACGATCCGGCAGAGCAGGTCGCTGGAGCCGGTGATGGTGTGCGCCTCCAGCACCTCGGGGATCGCCGCGAGGTGAGCGGTGACCGGGTCGTGGCCCTGCCGTTGACTGATCTCCAGCGTGACGAAGCTGGTCACCCCGAACCCGATCGCGGCCGGCGAGATCTCCGGGCCGAAGCCACCGATGACACCCCGGTCGACCAGCTTGTCCAGCCGGGCCTGCACGGTGCCCCGGGCCACGCCGAGCCGCCGGGAGCACTCCAGCACCCCGATCCGCGGCTCCTCGGCGAGCAGTTCGACCAATCGCACGTCGAGCACGTCGAGCTGCACAGCTTGCTCACCCTTCACGGGTTAAGACCATACCGAATGCACAACCTGACCAGCATTTACACCGACAGTTGCCCACTCGACGCCCGCACCGCGATCCTTCGGTCAAGAACCGGCCCACGAGGCCGGCCGGTACGCGAGGGAGGCCACCATGACCCAGGCGATCGACCGACCCCAGTCGACCGAGGACGTCGACGTCGACCGGCTCGTCGGCGCTGTCGACCACGACATCAGCCACGACCCGTTCCCCGTCCGTGGGCTCGACCACGTGCACTTCCTGGTCGGCAACGCCAAGCAGGCCGCCCACTACTACTCCACCGCCTTCGGCATGACCTGCGTGGCGTACCGGGGCCCGGAGCAGGGCTACCGCGACCACGCTCAGTACGTGCTGACCAGCGGCTCGGCCCGGTTCGTGCTGACCGGCGCGGTCCGCCCGGACGCCGACGGCGCCGAGCACGTGGCGAAGCACAGCGACGGGATCAGCGACATCGCGCTGGAGGTGCCGGACGTCGACGCCGCGTACGCGCACGCCGTCGCCCAGGGCGCCACCGGCGTCGTCGAGCCCCACGAGGTGAGCGACGAGAACGGCACCGTCCGGATGGCCGCCATCGCGGCGTACGGCGACACCCGGCACACCCTGGTCGACCGCTCCCGCTACCGCGGCCCGTTCCTGCCCGGCTTCGTGGCCCGCGGCCCGATCGTGGACCGGCAGCCGATGATCGACGCCGGCCTCCAGCCGAAGCGGTTCTTCCAGGCCGTCGACCACGTGGTCGGCAACGTGGAGCTGGGCCGGATGGACGAGTGGGTCGAGTTCTACAAGCGGGTGATGGGCTTCTCCAACATGGCGGAGTTCATCGGCGACGACATCGCCACCGACTACTCGGCGCTGATGAGCAAGGTCGTGGCGAACGGCACCCGCAAGGTGAAGTTCCCGCTCAACGAGCCGGCCATCGCCCGCAAGAAGTCGCAGATCGACGAGTACCTGGAGTTCTACCAGGGCCCCGGCGCCCAGCACATCGCCGTCGCCACCAACGACATCGTGGCCAGTGTCGACGCGATGCGCGCCGCCGGCATGGAGTTCCTGGACACCCCGGACTCGTACTACGAGGACCCGGAGCTGCGCGCCCGGATCGGCAACGTGCGGGTGCCGATCGAGGAGCTCAAGGCCCGCAAGATCCTCGTCGACCGGGACGAGGACGGCTACCTGCTCCAGATCTTCACCAAGCCGGTGCAGGACCGCCCGACCGTCTTCTTCGAGCTGATCGAGCGACACGGCTCGCTGGGCTTCGGCAAGGGCAACTTCAAGGCCCTCTTCCAGGCCATCGAGCGGGAGCAGGAAGCCCGCGGCAACCTGTAACACTGTCGAGCGTGACGCAGCCTCCGCCGTACCCGACGCCGCCGGTCGGTGGGCCTCCGCCCGCCGCCGGCGGCGTCGCGCCGCCGCCCGGACAGATCCCCCAGGGGTACGCCGTGCCACCGCACCACGCCCCACCCGGGTACGCCGTGCCGCCGCAGTACGCGCCGCTCGGCTACGGCCCACCGCCGTGGTATCCCGGCCCTCCCCGGCCGATGGCCCCGCCGCCGACGCTGAGCCCGGGTGGGCAGCCGCTCGCCAGTTTCAGCGACCGGCTGCTGGCCGGCCTGATCGACTGCGCGGTCTTCATGGTGGTCGGCCTGGTGTTCACCGTGCCCGCGATGATCTACTTCTTCGTCGTCATCGCGCCGGACCTCTTCCAGGTCGCGTCGGACGGCACCATGGCGGAGCCGGATTTCTACCACGACCTCGTGCTGCCCCTGCTGTGGCTGGACCTCGCGATCATCGCCGCTTCGCTCGTGCTCTCGTACGTGTACTACGTCGAGATGATGTTCCGGACCGGCCAGACCCTCGGCAAGAAGATCATGAAGTTGCGGGTCGTGCCGCTCGATCCGACCCGCACCCTCGACCGCTGGACCGCCGCCAAGCGGTACCTGGTGCAGCAACTCGCCGGCCTGGTGCCCGGGGGCAGTTACCTCGACGGGTTCTGGCAGCTCTGGGACAAGCCCTGGCAGCAGTGCCTCCACGACAAGGCAGCCGAAACGATCGTCGTTAAGGTGGCCTCGTGAGCGAGCAAACCAGCAGGCCCAGCAGCGTGGCGCCGCACGCCGACGCGCAGCGAAGCGGAGCGTCGGCGTGAGCGTGCAACCCGGCTGGTATGTCGACCCCGCCGACACCGAGACCCGGCGGTACTGGGACGGCGAGGGTTGGCTCGGCGCGCCCATTCCCGTCGACGCCACCCCGCCGGACGGACCGCCGCCGGCCGAGCCGCCGCCCGCACCGGTCACCCCGACCGCACCTGCCGCTGCCCACCCGGTGAGCACCGCGCCGGGCTGGCCCCCGCACTCCGGGCCGGCCCCGCAACCCGGGCACGGTCCGCAGGCCGCCCCGGGGTGGGGCCCGCAGGCCGGCCCGCCCGGCTGGGCGCCACCGGGCACGCCGCCCGGCTGGACGCCGCAGGGCGGTCCTCCCGGCTGGACGCCGCAGGGCGTGCCGCCCGGGTGGGCCCCGCCCGGCGGTCCCCCCGGCTGGCTCGGCCGACCGCCCGAGCCTCGGCCGCACGGGCTCAGATTGGCCGGTTACGGCCGCCGGCTCGTCGCCCGGCTGATCGACTTCGGTCTCGTGTTCGCGCTGAACGTGCTGGTCAACGGCTGGTTCGTCTGGCGGTGGCTGGACGAGCTGATGCCATACTGGCGGGAGGCGTTCCGGCGCGGCATGGAGGGGAACACCTCCACCGAGGGGATGCCACCCATCAGCGAGCAGACCGGGCTCCTCCAGGTGGTGATCGTGGTGATCGCCACCGCGCTGTGGCTGGCGTACGAGGTGCCCGCCATGGCGGCCAACGGGCAGACCATCGGCAAACGGGTGATGCGGATCAAGGCGGTCCCGATCGCCGCCGACCAGCCGTTGGGCTTCGGCCGGGCGCTGACCCGGTGGACGACACTGGGCCTGCCCACCCTGCTCTGGTACTGCGCCGGGCTCGGCCTGCTGCTGCAACTGGTCGACTCCCTGTCCCCGCTCTTCGACCACCCGCTGCGCCGGGCGCTGCACGACAAGCGCGCGCAGACGGTGGTCGTCGAGGTCCCCCACACCGCCGCTTCCCCCGCCCCAGACGACCACCCCCAGCCCTCGGGAGACACCCCATGACCGACTCCGGACGTCACGAGCCCGCGCTGCGCCTGACCCGCGCCGACCTGGACGCGCTGCCGAACTACGTGCCGGGGCGCAGCCCTGCCGACCTGGCGCGCGAGCTGGGTCTGCCGGAGGCCATCAAGCTGGCCAGCAACGAGGTGCCGTACGGGCCGCTGCCGGGTGTGGTCGAGGCGGTCACCGAGGCGGTCATGGCCTCGCACCGCTACCCGGACATGGGCGTGGTCGCGCTGCGCGACGCGTTGGCCCAGCGGTACGGCGTGGACGCGGACCGGATCGCCACCGGCTGCGGGTCGGTGGCGCTCGCCGAGCACCTCGTCCGGGCCACCTGCCTGCCGGGTGACGAGGTGCTCTACTCGTGGCGGTCGTTCGAGGCGTACCCGATCATCGCGGCGACCAGCGGCGCGACCAGCGTGCGGGTGCCCAACGACGCCGGGCACGGGCACGACCTGGCGGCCATGGCGGCGGCGGTGACCGACCGGACCCGGATGATCCTGGTCTGCAACCCGAACAACCCCACCGGCACTGCCGTACGCCGGGCCGAGCTGGACCGGTTCCTCGACGCGGTGCCGGACGACGTGCTGGTGGTCATCGACGAGGCGTACCGGGAGTTCGTCACCGACGCCGAGGTGCCGGACGGTCTCGACTACCTGGACCGGCCGAACGTGGCGGTGCTGCGCACCCTGTCCAAGGCGTGGGGTCTGGCCGGGCTGCGGATCGGCTGGCTGGTCGCCCAGCCGGTGGTGGCGGCGGCCATCCGCAAGGTGGTCACGCCGTTCTCCACGAGCACGGCCGCCCAGGCGGGCGCGCTCGCGGCGCTGACCCAGGCCGGCGAGATGGAGCGACGCTGCGCGCTGGTCGTCGCCGAGCGGGACCGGGTCACCGAGGCGCTGCGCAAGTTCGTGCCCGACGTGCCGACCAGCCAGGCCAACTTCGTCTGGCTGCCGCTGGGCGACCGGGCCGTGGCCTTCGGCAAGGCGTGCGAGGCGCGCGGGGTGATCGTCCGACCGTTCGCCGGGGACGGCGTACGGGTCACCATCGGCACTCCGGCCGAGAACGACGCGTTCCTGGCCGCCGCGGAGGCGGCGCTTACCTGAGCGGCGCGATGTGACCAACCAGTGACACAAGGTTGGTCAGTCGGTGCCCCGATCAGGTGGCGGCCAGGATCACCGCTTCGGAGGTCAGGTAGTAGCGCTGGTCGTCGCCGTTCGGGTCGACCGGCTCGCGCAGCCGTTCCACCGCGACGTAGCCGTCCTCGGCCCAGACCGCCCCGGGCGCCCAGCCCGTGCCGTCCGAGCCCACGTTGAGCGTGTAGCGGGAGAGCAGCACACCGGTCACCGGGTCGAGTGTCACCAGCTCGTTGGCCTCGGTCAGCAGATGCGCCCGGCCGGGCTGCACCGCGAGCACCCGCGCCGGTCCCAGGCCGGCGAAACGCCACAGCTCGGCGCCCGTTCGCGCCGATCGGCCCACCGCCGCCCCGTCGACGACGGCGACGGCCTGGTCACCGGCCAGTGTGGCCCCGGCCGGGTCCAGCGCGGGCGCGGCCAGCGGCCCGCCGTCGCCCAGCAGCCAGCCGCGGCCACCGGCGTCCCCGGGGCCGGCCGTCCGCAGGCCCAGGCAGCCCGAACGGCCGGTACGACAACCGAGCGGGGTGACCACCAGCCGATCCGGGCCGCCCGGCGGTCGCCAACGCTCACCCACCGCACCCGTCGCGGCATCCCGGAACTCGATCGTGGCCGGCCCGGCGCAGGTGTCCAGGCCGATCAACTGCCCGGTCGCAGTGGTGCCGAGGTCGCTGCGGCAGGCGCCGGGCAGATCGGCTCGCCACAGTTCCCGGCCGCCGGCCACCTCCACCCCGCGGGCCTGCGTGTCCCCGGTGACCGTCAGCACCGTCCGGCCGTCCGCGAGGTCGGTGAGGAGGAGCCCGCGCGCGTCCCAGACCGTGGCGGCCCCGGTCCGCCGGATCACCGCCGCGCTCGCGGCGGGCACCGGGCCGTCGGCCCGCCACCGCACCCGCCCGGTGGACGCGTCGAGCGCGACGAGCCGGCCGTCGGACCAGCGACTGATCACGGTGCTGCCGCTCGCCACCACCCCGGTCAGCTCCGCCGGCCAGCGCCGGTACGACCAGTAGGGCGTGGTCCGGTGCCGCCCGTCGACCGGTCGGTCGGCGTAGACCTGGCGGTGGGCGGCGTACACCCGCAGCCTTCCGTTTACGATCAACGGGGCGACCGGCAGCCGACCGACCACGCCGGCGGCCGGTCGGGGCGCGGCCGGATATGCGCCGCGCGCCGGTGTGCTCACCTCGGCCGGCGCGAGCACCCGGTGGACGACGACCGCGACGGCTGCCACGGCGAGCAGCACCACCGCCACCGCCAGCACGAGCCGTCGCCGGCCCCTCGGGAACCCCATGCCGCACCTCCGCCCGGCACCCTACCCAGCGCAACCGACCGGACCCCGGCCAGGTTGGACGGGCCGCGGTGCGCGGGTGAGCGGGTCAGGCCGCCTCGACCGAGCCGAGGGTGCCGGCCGCGACGGCCAGGTCGGCGAGATCACGCCGGAGCGCCACCTCGACCGCCCGAGCGGCGAGGCCACCGAGCAGCAGGGCCACCACCCGGCCGTACGGATCGGTGGGCACTGCTTCCTGGGTGACCGTTATCGCCGTGCGGGCGCGGCGGCGACGCCGGACCGGCCGCAGGCTCCAGGTGATCCGGTAGTCCGCGCCGGCACCGGAGGAACAGAGCACCAGCCGCTGCGGCGCGAACGCCTCCACCACCAGGAACTCCTCGGTGAGTGTGCCGCCGCCCGGCTGGGCGCGCGCCTCACGCCAGGCGGTGCCCGGCCCGAACGGGCCCGGGGTCAGCACCTCGACCGGGCCGGCCGCGGTCAGCCGGGTGGCACGGCCGGGCAGGTCGGTCAGCAGACGCCAGACATCGACAGCGTGCGCCTCGATGAAACCGGTAACCGCCACCGTCGACATGCCGCCCTCCCGTGTCGTCGACGGTACGCGCGGTGAGGGCCGGACGAGGCCCCCGGACGGAATTTTCACCAACCGGAGGCCCCGCTGTCCGTTTCGGCGGTCGCCTGGCACCGATCGTCGACCGGCGCCCGGCGTACCGGTCAGCGGTCGAAGCGACCACCCCTGATCGCGCCGATGAACGCTGTCCACCCCGGCGGGCTGATGGCCAGCGTGGGGCCGGCCTGGTCCTTGGAGTCGCGGAGAGCGACCAGACCGAGGACGTCGACCAGGTTGTCCGCCACCTCCACGCAGAGCCCTTGGTCGTTGGAGCGGCTGCTGGTGCGCCAGAGCGCTCCGGTGAGATCGTGCATCGTCGTTACCTCCGTGTGCGTCGGGATGCCCCACCACCCGCGGCCGGGCGAGATCCGGCCGTACGGGTGGCGGGGCGACATGATCCGCGTGACCAACGGGGTAACCAGGCTTGGTGATCGCACAGACGGTGCGATCACGAGTCTCATCGATGATGGCCCGACGGGCAGGCGCTCAGACGGCTCCGAAGCGGGCCGAGGTGAACCAGCGGACCCTTTGCTCTGCTTCAACGGACGCAACAGCGAGCGGCCCCAGGTGTTGCGTGGAGTGAAGCAGAGCAAAGGAAGCCGAGGGCGAGCCAGGTGGCAGGCGCGCCGGGCGCGGGCCCGCGGGACGGGCCGGCTCAGCGGGCCGGCTCAGCGGGCCGGCTCAGCGGGCCGGGCGGACCGTTCCGGTGACCTCACCGAGGGCGATGGTGGTGCCGTCCGGGCCGGGCGCGGTGGCGGTGATGGTGACGGTGTCGCCGTCGGCGAGGAAGGTACGACTCTCGGTGCCGACCTTCGCGGGCTCGGCCCCGCCCCACGTCAGCTCCAGGAAGGAGCCGACCTGGGAACGGTCCGGGCCGGAGACGGTGCCCGAGGCGTACAGGTCGCCGGTCCGCAGGGACGCGCCGTTGACGGTGAGGTGCGCCAACTGCTGGGCCGGGGTCCAGTACATGCTCGCGAACGGCGGTTCGCTGACCCGTTCGCCGTTCCACTCGACCGCCAGCCGCAGATCGAGCCCCAGGTGCGGCACGTCGCGCAGGTAGTCGACGACCGGCGGGTCCTGCTCCGGAGCCGGCACGAAGGCGTCGGCCAGCGCGTCCAACGGCGTCACCCAGGCCGAGACCGAGGTGGCGAAGGACTTGCCGAGGAACGGACCGAGCGGCTGGTACTCCCACGCCTGGATGTCGCGGGCCGACCAGTCGTTGACCAGCACCACCCCGAAGACGTGGTCGGCGAAGTCGTCGACGGACACCCGGGCGCCCAGCGGGCTGGGCACACCGACCACGAAGCCGACCTCGGCCTCGATGTCGAGGCGTACCGACGGGCCGGTGACCGGACCCTCGGCGGACGCCCGCTGGCCGGTGGGCCGGGTCACCGGCGTGCCGGAGACGACGACGGTGCCGGCCCGTCCGTGGTAGCCGATCGGCAGGTGCTTCCAGTTGGGCAGCAGCGGCGGCTGACCGGGGCGGAAGATCTGCCCGACGTTCGAGGCGTGGTGCTCCGAGGAGTAGAAGTCGACGTAGTCGGCCACCTCGAACGGAAGCAGCAGCTCCACGTCGGCCAGGGGCACCAGCAGCGGTTCGACCGCCGGCCGGTGCGTCGGGTCGGTCAGCAGCTCGACGATCCGCTGACGCACCGCCGTCCACTGCGGACGGCCCAGCGCCATGAAGTCGTTGAGGGTCGGCCGGCACAGCGCGCCAGCTGCCAGCACCAGCTCGGCGGTCTCGGCACCGGCCAGGTCGAACACCCACGACCCGATCCGTACGCCGATCCGTGGCCGGCCCCCACCCGAGGAGAACACCCCGTACGGCAGGTTCGTCACCCCGTACGGTGAACCGTCAACGCCGGTCACCCAGGTCATGCGTCGTGCCCCCCGTTCACCAGCCCCAGCCGGATCAGATCGGTAAGTGGTTCCAGGATGCTGCACGAGCCGAAGCCGACCCACAGTGGGCGCGGCGCGTCCAGCCGTTCGTTGGCGCGTTCGAGCAGCGGGCGCGGGTCGAGCGCGGTCAGCAGCTCGGCGACCACCCGCGCGCTCGCGCCGTCGGCGGCGGCGAGCGTCGCGGCCAGCACGTTGGCGTACCCGTGGTGGGTGAACCCGGTCTCCGGGTCGAGGTGACGCACGGCCTGGTGCAGCCCTGCGGTGAGCTTGAACGGCAGGTCCCGGTCCCGGCACGCGCAGATCACGGCGGCCAGCTCAGCCGGGGTGGGGAACAGCTCGGCGGCCAACCCGCCGGTGCGGAACTTCGCGGCGATCGGGACACCGTCGGCGCGGGAGGCGGCGATCGCGTCCAGCGCGCCCATCAGCCCGAAGGTCAACGGAAGCTCGGCGTACACGGCCTCGACGTCCGGCAGGTCCTCGGTCAGCCGCAGCAGCTCGGCGATGCCGGGCAGCGGGTTCTCGCCCCGCTTGGCGACGGCCACCTCGACCTGGCGTGCGGTCACGCCGTCGGGTGCCAGGAACGACAGCGCGAAGGGCAGAGGACCGATCCCGGTGTCACCGATCAGCCCGATCACCAGGCCCTCGGCCGGGTCGACGAGACCGTTCAGCTCGCCGGCCGCGACGGTCGAGGCGGGAACGAGCAGCGGGCCCACCAGGTCGGCGTACCAGGCGGCGCGGTGCCGGCGGTGGGCGGTCAGGGCGTCGGGCAGCGCGGCGCTGCCCGGAGGGAAGACGGCGGCGTCGTCCACCAGGCCGTCGAGGAGCGCGGGCACCTGCGTTGACACGGAACAAGAATGTACGGGACGCTACAAGGAACGGACAACAGCGTCCGATTATCGGACGCCTTCGGCCGGTGAACGGGATATATCGGGAGGCGAGATGCCGTACTACCGCAGCGTCGGCGAGGTGCCGCGCAAGCGCCACACCCAGTTCCGCCAGCCCGACGGCAGCCTCTACGCCGAGGAGCTGATGGGTCAGGAGGGCTTCTCCTCCGACTCGTCCCTGCTCTACCACCGGCACGCCCCCACGGCGATCCTGGCCGCCGACGAGTTCACCCCGCCGACGTTCACCCGGGCGCCGAACCTGCCGCTCAAGCCGCGCCACCTGCGCACCCACAAGCTCGACGCGGGCGGCGCCGACCCGATCCTCGGCCGGCAGTACCTGCTCGCCAACGACGACGTCCGCATCGGGTACGTCCTCGCCGACCGGCCCTCCCCGCTGTTCCGCGACGCCACCGGTGACCACTGCCTCTACGTCGAGACGGGCACCCTGCGGGTCGAGTCGCCCTTCGGGGCGCTGGACGCGGTCGCCGGCGACTACGTCATCATCCCCACCTCGACCATCCACCGGCTGGTGCCCACCGGCGACCAGCCCGTGCGGCTGCTCACCGTCGAGGCGGCCGGGCACATCGGCCCGCCCAAGCGCTACCTCTCCGTCCGCGGCCAGTTCCTGGAGCACTCGCCGTACTGCGAGCGCGACGTCCGCGGCCCGGACGCCCCGCTGCTCGTCGACGGCGAGGAGGTCGAGGTGCTGGTCCGCCACCGTCGTGGCTGGACCCGCTACGTGTACGCCAACCACCCGTTCGACGTGGTCGGCTGGGACGGGCACCTCTACCCGTGGGCGTTCTCCATCCACGACTTCGAGCCGATCACCGGCCGCATCCACCAGCCCCCGCCCGTGCACCAGACCTTCCAGGGCCCCAACTTCGTCATCTGCTCGTTCGTGCCCCGCAAGGTCGACTACCACCCGGACTCGATCCCGGTGCCGTACAACCACCACAACGTCGACTCCGACGAGATGCTCTTCTACACCGGCGGGAACTACGAGGCCCGACGCGGCTCCGGCATCGAGCAGGGCTCCATCTCACTGCACCCGTCCGGCTTCACCCACGGCCCCCAGCCGGGCGCCGCCGAACGCTCCATCGGCGCGGACTACTTCGACGAGTTGGCCGTCATGGTGGACACCTTCCGGCCCCTCGACCTGTGCGACGGGGCGCGCGCCTGCGAGGACGAGGGGTACGCCTGGACTTGGGCGCGTTCTGTTTAGTCGCTGTTGGGGGTTTTCGCCGGAGCCCGCCCGCTCTGGGCGGTCAGGCTTGATCCCGACGCGGGCGGGCTCCGGCGAAAACCCGACCTGGGCGAGCTAGGCGACGCTGGTGATCTTTTCGGGTTACGCCGTGGGTCGGGTTGGTTGGGTCAGCGGAAAGCTGTTCTGGTGAAGATGGCGAACTCGGCTATCGCGGTGGCGACGATCGCCAGCACCAGCGGCCACGGCGAGCCGACCACCGCGTACACGAGCAGCAGCGCCGGCGCGGCGGCCACCGCGTAGATCGCCAGGGCCATCGTGCGGTCCGCGTGCAGCATGGCGGGCAGGACGGTCCGGGTGAGCCCCGGCAGCCGCGCCGCGAGCTGCCAGACCACGACGCCGCCGGTGAGGGCCGCGAGCACCGCCAGGACACGGGAGAACCCGTCGCTCGTCGAGGCCGCGAACGCCACCACCACCGCGGCGACCAGTGACCAGCCCGCGCCGTAGAGCACCAGGCGGTGCAGGCCGTACGCGAGGGTCCGCGGGGAGTCGATCCGGCTCGGGCCGATCGCCACCGCTTCCGCCACATGCTCCAACGCCTCGGACCAGCGGCGCTGCTCCAGGTGCAGGACACCGACGTCGTGCCCGACCTCGGTGAGGCGCGGACCGAGCCGTAGCGCCTCCCGGTAGGCCCGCTCGGCCAGGTCGAACAGCTCCAGTCGGGCCGCGACCAGGCTGAGCACCAGGTGCGCCTGCGCCTCCTGCGGGGCCAGCTCAACCCCACGCCAGGCCGCGTTCAGCGCCGGCTGCCCGTTGCGCGAGTCGGCCAGGATCGCCGCCGCGCTGCGCTGGGCGTACGCGTCGGTCGGCCCGAGCGCCAGCAGCCGGTCGGCGGTGGTCGCCGCATCGGCGTAGCGCCCCAGGTCGACCAGTGCCATGGCCCGGACGACGAGCGCCGGCAGTGCCTCCGGCGCGGCGGCCACGGCCGCGTCGGCGGCGGCGAGCGCATCGACCGGCCGGTCGGCGACGAGATGCACCCGGGCCAGCATGGTGAGGGCTTGCGAATCCGCGGGCTTCAGCGCGAGCCCTTCGGTCAGCTCACCGGCCGCCTCGTCGTGGCGTCCCAGCTCGGCGAGGAGCTGAGCGCGTTCGAGATAGCCGTCGCCGGCGAACTGGTCGGGGGCGGGTTCGGTGGACATCGCGGCGAGCCTAGGCGGCCGGCGCGTCGTACACCAGGGCCACCGCGATGCCCGCCAGACCTTCCTCCCGGCCGGTGAAACCGAGCCCGTCGGTGGTCGCGGCGGAGACGGTGACCGGGGCGCCGGCGGCGTCGGAGAGCACCTGCTGGGCCTCGTCCCGACGGCGGCCGATCTTGGGACGGTTGCCGACGATCTGCACGGAGACGTTGCCGATCTCCAGGCCGGCCGCCCGCACCCGGCGGGCCGTCTCGGTCAGCAGCGCCACGCCGGACGCCCCGGACCACTCCGGCTGGTCCACCCCGAAGGCGGCGCCGAGATCACCGAGGCCGGCGGCGGAGAGCAGCGCGTTGCAGGCGGCGTGGGCGGCGACGTCGGCGTCCGAGTGCCCGGCCAGACCGTCCTGGTCGGGCCAGAGCAGCCCGGCGACCCAGCAGGGCCGACCCGGCTCGAACGCGTGCACATCGGTGCCGATGGCGACCCGAGGAACGATCATGAACAGAGGTTACGCGTCAGCCGCCGGCGGCGAGCAGGTGCTCCGCCAACGCCAGGTCGAACGGACGGGTGATCTTCAGGGCGTACTCCGAGCCGGGCACGCAGCTCACGGCGATGCCCTGCTTCTCGACCAGGCCGGCGTCGTCGGTGAGCGGGTCGCCGGCCGCGGCATGCGCGGCGGTCAGGACGGACCGGCGGAAGCCCTGCGGGGTCTGCACCGCCCGGAGGGCAGCTCGGTCGACGGTGCCCAGCACCACCTCGTCGGCGCCGACCTCCTTGATCGTGTCGACGACCGGCAGGACGGGAATCACCGCGGCCCGGCCACCCCGGACCGCGGCGGCGACCGATTCGACCAACTCGGGCGGGGTCAACGCACGGGCGGCATCGTGCACCAGGATGATCGTCGGGCCGGCCGGCACCGCTGCCAGCGCGGCGGCGACCGAAGCCTGCCGCTCGGCGCCACCGGGCACCACGATCACCGGCGCCACCGGAGCCAGCAGCTCACGGACACCCGCCACCTCGGCCGCGGGCGCGGCCACCACGATCGTGTGCACCGACGCGGCGGCGGCGAGCCGGCGTACGGCGTGCACCAGCAGCGGCTCGCCCGCGAGCAGGCGCAGCGCCTTGGGTCGGCCGGGACCGAGCCGTACGCCGGCACCCGCCGCAGGCACAAGGACCGCGACGTCACCGCGCGGGTTGAGCTGCGCGGTCACGTCGCGGTCCTCGGTGGTTTCTTCGCTACGAAGTGGGTACGACGATGCTGTGCGGACTAGGCCTCGGTGAGGACCTTGTCGAGCAGCGTCTCCGCCTCGTCCTTGGTGCTCTTCTCAGCCAGCGCGACCTCGCCGACGAGAATGTCGCGGGCCTTGGCCAGCATCCGCTTCTCGCCTGCGGAGAGGCCCCGCTCCCGCTCCCGGCGCCACAGGTCACGCACGACCTCGGCGACCTTCAGCGGGTTGCCGGAGGCCAGCTTTTCCAGGTTGGCCTTGTAACGCCGCGACCAGTTGGTCGGCTCCTCGGTGTGCGGAGCCCGGAGAACGTCGAAGACCTTACCGAGGCCCTCTTCGCCGACCACCTCACGGACGCCCACGATCTCGGCGTTCTCGGCCGGCACCCGGACCGTCAGGTCACCCTGCGCAACCCTCAGGACGAGGTATTTCTTAGGCTCGCCCTTGATGATCCGAGTCTCGATTGCCTCGATGAGTGCGGCCCCGTGGTGGGGGTAAACAACGGTCTCGCCGACACTGAAAACCATAGGTTCGAAACCCCTTTCGCTGTGTCTAGGGTAACACGCTCAGGCAACGATGTCTCACCGATGTCCTGACCGTTGGCGCAGCTCAGGGGCCCTGTGAGAGGTCTTTCTTCAGCTTGACAGGCGGTCAAACCGATGGTTTGAACACGCTCCGTAACGCACGGATTACTTCCCGATGCGGGTGAACAGAACGTCGAGATCAAGGGCTATGCGCTCCCCCATGGTATCCCGCCCAGCGGAAACGCGCCCAGGTGTAGCGGGAGCTGCCCCCAGTGCGGGACGCTGGAGTCCGAGTCACACGCCGCTCTCGAGACGCTTCCTGGGGGTCCGATGGGCAAGCCGGACGCAGAGGGCCACGGGCCGCCCGACGGCCTGCCCGACCTGCCACCCGAGTGGGGCCGCATCGTCGTCCCCGACGACGCCTCTGACCTGGCGAGTGAGGCCGCCGAGGTGCGCCGCGAGCTGCGCCGGGCGGCCGGCCACCACACCGGGCACCGCGCCCTCACCCTGCCGCTGCTGGTCCTGTTGGTGGCGGTGCTCACCACCCTGACCGGCCTGGTCGCCGTGACCTGGCCCCGCGCCGGCCGGGGCACCGACCGACCCACCCCGGCGCCCTCCACGCCACCCGTGGCGCTCGCCGGTCAGGCGCTGCCCGCGCTGGACCTGGTCGATGCCGGACAGGCGCCGGTGCCGCTGCGCGGCCTGCTGCCCGCCATGATCATCATGGTGGACGACTGCGGCTGCCCGGACGTCGTCACGGAGGCCGTGGCGGCGGCGCCCGCCGGCGTCACCGTCGTCACGGTGACCGAACAACGGGCTGTCGCCACCTCACCGCCGGTCAACGGCGTCCGGGCGCTGGCCGATCCCGCTGGCGGGCTGCGCTCGTTTCTCGGGCCCGGCGCCGCGAACGCGCTGCTTGTCGACCGCACCGGCGTGGTGACCCGGGTGCTGCCGGACCCGGGACCGGTCGAGGCGTACCAGGACGACCTGAGCGCCCTGGCCGGCTGAGCGGTCGTCCTACGACGGGGGCAGCGCGACGAGCTGCGCCTGGACGTCAACGGGCTTGTCACCGACGGCCGACAGGGACACCCGGAACGGCCCGTCGGTGGGCACCACCTCAGCGGAGGCGAGCGTGCCGTCGCAATCGATGCGCGGCGGGCCGGCGAGCTCGGCCCCGGTGCTCGTCACCGCCAGCGTGCCCGGCCGGGTGCACCGGTACTGCAGCAGATAGCGGGAGCCGTCGCCGGACGACTGACGCGTCAGCCCCTGGCCGGGGGTCAACTCCCGCTGCTCCCGCCAGATCGTGGCCCGGAACGAGGGCAGGTCACTCCCAGGAGAGAGCACGCCCTGATCGTCGCCGAGGTCGATGACCGTGCCCGTCTCCGGGTCGACCAGCGGGGGGCGGCCCTCCACCCGGACGGCCTCGCCCGTTTCGGGATCCACCCGCAGCGTCACCCGTCCCTCGGGCACGCCACGGGCCAGGACACGCTCCAGCTCGGTGCTGACGCTCGGCTCGGCGCTCGGTACGCCCACCGGCCCGGCCGCCGGGGTTGGCGCGGCGGCACGCCACCACCAACCGCCGACCGCCAGCGCGGCCAGGGTCACCCCGGCCAGCACCGCCGACCGCAGCCGGTCGTCCGCCGCATCCATGTGGTGAGCGTACCGGTCGGGTCGAGAGGCGCTCAGTCCTGTCGATCGAGCAGGGCGGCGTACAGGGTGAGGCCCGGACCGAACGCCAGCATGACGACCCGTCGGGGCGCCGGCGTCGAACGACTCAACCGGTCCAGGATCAACAGGACGGTCGGCGACGAGCAGTTGCCGTGCTCGTCGAGCGTCGCCCGGGACGCGGCCAACGCCTCCGGCGGCAGGGCCAACTCCCGCTCGACCACGTTGAGAATGCGCGGCCCACCCGGATGCACCGCCCAGCCGTCCACGTCGGAGCTGACGCCGCCGTGCCGGGCCAACAGGTCGTCCACCAACCCGCGAACGTGCCGGGAGAGGACCTGCGGCACCTTCGGCGACAGCCCCATCCGGAACCCCGCGTCGGTGACGTCCCAGGTCATGTGGTCGGCGGTCGAGGTGTCGGTGACCGACGTGACCTCGCGCAACGCGTACCCCCGGCCGTCGGGCACCACCACGGCGGCGACCGCGGCGTCCGAGAAGAGCGCGTGCGACACGATCTGCTGGGTGTCCACCCGGGCGGTGGACGGCTGGATGTGCAGGCTGGTCAGCTCCGCGCAGAGCAGCAGCGCCGGCCGGCCCCGGGCGGTCACGAAGTCACTCGCCGCCCCCAACCCCGGAAGCGCCGCGTAGCAGCCCATGTGGCCGACGAACATCCGCTGCGTGTCCGGTGCCATGCCCAGGTCGCGGGCGAGCAGGATGTCCAGCCCCGGGGTGGCGTACCCGGTGCAGGAGCAGACGATGAACAGCCCGATGTCGCTGGCGTCCAGACCGGCCGCCGTCAGCGCACGCCCCACCGCCTCCTTGCCGAGCGGCAGCGCCTCCACCTGGTAGCGACGCATCCGGCGCTCGGTCGGCCAGTCCGAGACGTCCTCGAGCAGCGGGTTGACCGCGGCCTGGCGGCGGGTCACCCCCGAGTTCGCGAAGATCCGCTGGGCCAACGACCGGGTGGTGCCGGAGAAGTGCTTTGAGAAGAAGCCCTCCCACAACTCGTCCTGCGAAGCGGACGGCGGCTGCGCTGTCCCGAGCCCCGCGATCACTGGTACGGACACGATCCCCACCTCTCGTCAGACGCTGTCCTCCCCCTGGCCGTCCCACCAGCCACCTCGGCCGGCCCCTCCCCCGTACGTGTGCCGCCGCGCGGGCTCACCAACGCGGTGCCGATCCGTCGCGGTCCGGGTCCCCGCCCAGAGCGGCGATCCCCAGCCAGTCGGCGCAGACGTCCGAGGTGGCCGGGTGCAGTGAGCCGCAGCGGGCGTCCCGGTAGAGCCGCTCCAACGGATGACCACGCCGGGTCGCCGACGTCCCCGCCGCCTCCAGCATCGACGCCGCCACCTCGGCGGCCGTGGTGCCGGCCAGCAGCTTCGCCCGCCACACCCAGCGGTTGGTCTCCGCGTCCCCCGGGGCGTCGTCGACCCGCCGGGCCGCCTCGGCCACCACCAGCTCGGCCGCCGCGGTCGCCGCGTCCGCCCGGCCCAGCCGCGCCCGCACCGCCGGCAGGCCGGCCAGGTTGCGGGCGTTGAGATGCTCGGCCGCCGCGTCGATCGCCGCCCGGGCCACCCCCACGTAGACGGCCGCGTAACTGGCCACCAGCCAGTGCGGCATCAGCTGGGCGACCACCAGCGCCAGCCCCTCCACCCCGCCGAGCAGCCGGTCGGCCGGGACGGTGGCGTCCAGGTGCAGGTCGTGCGACGAGGTGGCGCGCATGCCGAGGGCGTCCCAGGTCGGCTCGACGCTCAGACCGTCACCGGCCGGCACCAGGAACTGCGACACCACCGACTGGTCGGCGGAGCTGCGCGCGGCCACCAGGTAGCCGTCGGCGTGCCCCGCCCCGGAGCAGAAGGTCTTGCTGCCCTTGAGGTGCCACCCCTCGTCGGTCGGCTCGTAGACCGTGCTCAACTGGGAGAGTCGGGCACCGGCGCCGCGCTCGCTCATCGCGACGGCGTACCAGGAGCCCTGCGCGGCGGCGGTGAGCAGGCGGTCCCGGGCGGCCAGTGCCTCGTCCGGCACACCCAGGGCCTCGGCCAACTCCTCGGTGACCGCGCCCAGCGCGCCGGTCACCGAGGCGTGCATGTTGAACACCAGCGCGGTCGCGCCGTTGCCCCGAGCAAGTTCGGTGGCCACCGCGGCGTACTCGGCGAAGCTGGCGCCCAGGCCACCCAGCGCGCGGGGCACCATCAGCCCGAACAGGCCGGCCTCCCGCAGGTCACGGAAGTCGTCGACCGGAAAGGAGCCGTCCCGGTCGTGCTCCGCCGCCCGCGCGGCGAACCGCGGCGCCAACCGGCGGGCCGCCTCAAGCGCATGCACCGTCATATCGCTCCCTTCTCGGCGTCCCATACCCCGCCACGAGCCGACTATCCTCTGCGGACCCCCTGGCCCTGGTACAGCACGGCGGTGGACCGGGTCGGCACGATGCGCGGGGCACGGCCCGTCGACGTCGCGCCCGGCGTCCGCGTCGCGCGCGCCCGGCGCACCAGCCAGGCGACCAGACCGCCGACCTGCGGACGGATGCCGCGCAGGCGCAGCTCGACACCGTGCCGGGCACACTCGGCCACCAGTGCGCGAGCGTCCACGAACAACCGTGGATCGTGGATGCCACGCGGCACCGTCGGCAGCCGCTCGGCGATCCGTACCGCGACCAGCCGGGCCAGCGCGGTGTCGTTGAGGGTGTCCAGCACCAGCAGGCCGCCCGGACGCAGCAGCCGGCACGCCTCCGCCACCGCGCGCGGCCAATCCGGCACATGTTCCAGCAGCTCACCGGCCGAGACGACGTCGGCACACCCGTCCGGCAGCGGCACCGCGGTGACGTCACCCTGGACCACGCGCACCCCGTGCCCGGCGGCCTGGACCAGCGCCGAGCGGGTCAGGTCGACACCGACGTGCCGGTATCCCTTACCGGCGAGGTGCGGCGCGAGCAGTCCGGCGCCGCAGCCCAGATCGACCAGGACCGCATCCGGGCGGGTCGCCGGCGGCACGAGCGCCGCGCGGGCCTCGGCCAGCCAGTGCAGCATCGCGAACGCGCCATCGGGCCGCCACCACTCGCCGGCCAGGTCGTCGTACTGGCGCGGGTCGTTGCGCGGCAGCACCCGGGGACCGGTGGACGCCGCGGCCGCAGCCACGTCTCGCATGGCACCGAGCGTGGCACGACTGCTCGGTAACGACCAGACTTCCCTTATGTCGTCCAGGGTGTTAGGGCTGGTCAGAGCGAGCCATCCGGAACCGGCCGCCGCAGTGACCACGGTGTCCGGTCTGCTGGCCTGGGGGGTGGGGCACCGGCCGTGGGGAATCGTCTCGGTGGTGCTCGCCGTACTCGCCAGCCAGCTCGCCGTCGGCTGGACCAACGATGCGTTGGACGCCGAGCGGGACGCCACTGTGGGGCGTACCGACAAGCCGGTCGCCGCCGGCGCGGTGGGCCGGCGCGTCACGGCCTGGGCCGCGGCGGCGGCCGCGTTGGCCTGCCCGCTGCTGGCGCTGACCACGAACCCTCCGGCGGCGTTCTGGCTCACGGTCGCCCTGGTCTCCGCGCTGCTCTACGACTGGCCGCTCAAGGCCACCGTCTTCTCGGTGCTGCCGTACGCGGCGTCCTTCGGCGCGCTGCCCGCCTTCGTGGTGCTGGCGCTGCCCGGCGAGCCGACCCCGCCGGCCTGGCTGCTGGCGGCGGCGGCCTGCCTGGGGGCCGGCGCGCACTTCGCCAACGTGCTGCCCGACCTGGCCGACGACGCCCGGACGGGGGTACGCGGCCTGCCGCACCGCCTCGGCGCGGCGGGCAGCCGGGCGGCCGCGGCGGGGCTGCTCCTCGCCGCGACCGCCATCCTGGTCCTGGGGCCGCCCGGGCCGCCGTCGGCCCTCGGGCTGGCGGCGGTCGGCACGGCCGCCGTCGTGCCGCCACTGAGCTGGTACGCCGGGCGCTCGGCGGCCCGGGCCGGCCGGCGGCCGGTGTCCGCCTTCCGGGCGGTCATGCTGGTGGCCCTCATCGACGTCGTTCTGCTGGTGGCGAGCGGTCGGGTGGTGTGAGGGGCACCCGGGACGGTGGCATTGCCGGGTCCCCGTGCGGGCCTCGATCAGCTCCAACTACCCTGGAGCGCGGTCTGCGCGGGTATGGCCACCGTGCCCGGCGTGCGGCCGGGTGGGGATCGTAACGAGGAGGACCGACGTGACGCGCTCGATCAGGGGATCCCGGCGGGCGGCCCTGCTGCTGTCCGGGATGGCGGCGGCTACCAGCCTGCTCGCGTCCGGATGCGGCGCCGGTCAGGTCGCCGAGACGGCTTTGAAGGAGCCGTCGGTCCAGGGCGTCAACCTCACGACCCCCAACGGCGCCTACTCGGTGCGTGGTCTGCTGGTCACCTACCCGGGCACCGAGGGTTACCGGGCCGGCCAGGACGCCCCGCTCAACGCCGTGATCTACAACGACTCGAAGAGCACCGTGACGGTCACCGTCACCACCCAGAGCGCGCGCGAGGTGTTGATCTCGGGTGGCTCGGCGAGCCCGACGCCGTCGGCCTCCGAGTCGGAGTCCGCCACCCCGTCGGGTTCGGGCAGCCCGTCGGCGACCCCGTCCGAGACCGGTTCGTCGTCGGCGACGCCGTCCGCCCCGGAGTCGGCGCGCGCGTCGGGTTCGGCGAGCGCGGCCGCGCCGGGCCAGCCCGCCCGGATCGAGCTGGCTCCGCTGAGCTACCTCCAGCTCAACTCGGAGGCCACCACGCAGCTGCGGCTGATCGGCCTGACCGAGGCGCTGCGCTCCGGCCAGAACGTCGTCGTTACCTTCGACTTCGGCAACGGCAACACCGTCACCGGCCAGGCACCGATCGCCGTCCCGCTCACCCCGGCCGCGCCCCCCTCGCCGATCATCGAGCGTGAGGGCGGCTACGAGGGCGACGAGGGCGGCGCCACCCACGGCTGACCCGACCCCGACATCGACGAACACCCCGGCGTGGGAACCACCACGCCGGGGTGTTTTCGTCGTACGAGAGGGCTAGCGTCCTGATGTGACCACCTCCCGATCGACCTCTGGCCGTGCCGGCACGGCCGGTGCCGCCCGCGGCCGGTCCGCCACCCGCGAGCCGCGTCCGGCGTACGAGTGCGACGCCTGCGGGCACCAGCCGCCCAAGTGGGTGGGTCGCTGCCCGGAGTGCGGCGAGTGGGGCTCGGTGGTCGAGTCCACGGTGACCGGCCCGACCGTCTCCGGTCGGGTGGTGAGCTCACGGCTGCCGGCCGAGCCGGCCCGGCCGATCGCCACCATCAGCGCCGCTCCGGCCCGCGCCCGGCCCACCGGCGTGAGTGAGCTCGACCGGGTGCTCGGCGGTGGGCTGGTGCCCGGGGCGGTGGTGCTGCTCGCCGGCGAGCCCGGCGTGGGCAAGTCGACCCTGCTGCTCGATGTGGCGCAGCAGTGGGCGGTGGGCGCCGGCAGCCCTTCCCTGGTGGTCAGCGGGGAAGAGTCGGTCAGCCAGGTCCGGCTGCGTGCCGAGCGGATGGGCACCCTGCACGACCAGCTCTACCTGGCGGCCGAGAGCGACCTGGCCTCGGTGCTCGGGCACCTCGACGCGGTCAAGCCCGGCCTGCTGGTGCTCGACTCGGTGCAGACCATCTCGACCACCGGCACCGAGGGCGTGCCCGGTGGCGTGACGCAGGTACGCGCGGTCACCGCCGCGCTGGTCTCGGTCGCCAAGGAGCGGGGCATCGCCACCGTGCTGGTCGGCCACGTCACCAAGGACGGCCAGGTGGCCGGGCCCCGGGTGCTGGAGCACCTGGTCGACGTGGTGCTGCACTTCGAGGGCGACAAGCACTCCTCGCTGCGGCTGGTGCGCGGCGTCAAGAACCGGTTCGGCGCGGCCGACGAGGTCGGCTGCTTCGAGATGCACGAGGGCGGCATCAGCAGCCTGGCCGATCCGTCCGGGCTGTTCCTCACCCGCTACTCGGAACCCGTGCCCGGCACCTGCGTGACCGTGGCCATGGAGGGGCGGCGGGCCCTCGTCACCGAGGTGCAGGCCCTGATCGGCGCGACGGTTGCCGGCTCACCCCGTCGTACGGTCTCCGGCCTCGACTCCGCGCGCCTGGCGATGGTGCTCGCGGTCCTGCAACGGCGCACCGAGCGGTTGACCCTGCACGATCGCGAGGTCTTCGCGGCCACCGTCGGCGGCATCCGGGTGGTGGAGCCGGCGGCCGACCTGGCCGTGGCGCTGGCGGTCGCCTCCGGCGGGCTCAACCTGGCGATCGCGCCGCACCTCGTGGCGATCGGTGAGGTGGGGTTGACCGGCGAGGTGCGCCGGGTCGGAGCGGTGCCGCGCCGGCTGGCCGAGGCGGCCCGCCTGGGGTTCAAGGTGGCGCTGGTCCCGCCGGGCTGTGGCCCGGCCAGCACTGGCGCCGGGCCCGACGGGATGCGGGTGACCGAGGTCACTGACGTCCGCTCGGCGCTGCACCATGCGGCCCGCGCGTCCGCCGAGTGACCCAGCGTGCCGACGCGGGCGGCGATACCGGACAGCATCGGCGCAAGTGGAAACGGTTGGAAGGGCGGCATCGTGACACATCACAGTAACCACGACAGCACCCACCGCACGGCAGTCCGTAGACTGTGCCCGTGCCGATCGACCGCGATACCACCAAGCCTGCCGGCGCGCCGCCCCAGGCCCGCACCGGCGCCGTGGGCTCGCCAGCCCGCCCGATCAGCGTGAGCGTGACCACCGCTGCCGGGAGCGCCGGCGATCCGCTGCGGGCGAACCTCGCCCTGATGGCACCCGGCACCGCGCTGCGGGACGGGTTGGAGCGCATCCTGCGGGGGCGCACCGGCGCGCTCATCGTGCTCGGCTACGACAAGGTCGTCGAGGGTCTCTGCACCGGCGGCTTCCCGCTGGACGTCGAGTTCTCCGCGACCCGGGTCCGGGAGCTGTGCAAGATGGACGGGGCCGTGGTGCTCTCTAGCGACGGCACCCGCATCGTCCGGGCGGCCGTGCACCTGATGCCCGACCCGTCGATCCCGACGGAGGAGTCGGGCACCCGGCACCGCACCGCCGAGCGGGTCGCCCGGCAGACCGGTTACCCGGTGATCTCGGTCAGCCAGTCCATGCGGATCATCAGCCTCTACGTCAACGGCCAGCGGCACGTGCTGGACGACTCGGCGGCGATCCTGTCCCGGGCCAACCAGGCGCTGGCCACCCTGGAGCGGTACAAGCTGCGGCTGGACGAGGTTTCCGGCACGCTCTCCGCGCTCGAGATCGAGGATCTGGTCACCGTGCGGGACGCGGTGGCCGTGGTGCAGCGGCTGGAGATGGTCCGCCGGATCGCCGACGAGATCGCCGGTTACGTCGTCGAACTGGGCACCGACGGGCGACTGCTCGCCCTCCAGCTCGACGAGCTGATGGCCGGCGTCGACGCCGACCGCACCCTGGTCATCCGGGACTACCTCCCGGTCGGCCGCAAGTCCCGCACGCTGGACGAGGCGCTTGTCGAGCTGGACCTGCTCGGCGCCACCGAGCTGATCGACCTGGTGTCGGTCGCCAAGGCCATCGGCTACCCGGCCGCATCGGACGCGCTGGACGCCGCCGTCAGCCCGCGTGGCTTCCGACTGCTGGCCAAGGTGCCGCGCCTGCCGGTGGCCGTGGTCGACCGCCTGGTGCTGCACTTCGGCAGCCTCCAGCGGCTGCTGGGCGCGACGGTGGAGGACCTGCAGGCCGTCGAGGGCGTGGGCGACGCCCGGGCCCGGGGCGTCCGGGAGGGCCTGTCCCGGCTCGCCGAGGCGTCCATCCTGGAGCGGTACGTCTGACCCGGCTCAGCCGGTGATGGTGATCTTCACGGGTGCGCTGTACTTGGTGCCGACCCGCGCGAACACCTGGTACGTCCCGGCCGGCGGGAAGGGGCCGGCGGCCAGCCCGGCGCCATCGCAGCGGGTGGTGTCCCGCCCGTTCCAGCCCACCTGGTAGGAGCGCTCGAACCCGGGCGTGAAGGACTGCACATCCGAGCCCTGGACCTTGCCGCAGGTGTCCGAGGACCACACCTTCTCGGCACCGGCCTTGATGAAGATCTCCTGCAGGTCGGCGCCGACGTTGCGGCTGCACGTCCGCTCCGAGGTGTTCTTGATCTTCAGTTGCAGGTCGACCACCGCGCCGCGCTGTACCGAGGTGGGCCGCGCCACCGAGGTCACGCTGATCTCCGCGTCGGTGCAGGTGCCGTCGTCGACCGACCCGGCCGAGCCCAGCGACGGGTCGTTGCTGGTGGTCTCGGGGCTCGGGTCCGTGGCGTTCGGACCGGCCGACCGGTCCGCATTCGGATCGGCGGACCCGGACGCCGACGGCACCCCGGTCTGCGGGCTCAACACCGGACCACCCGGCCCTGGACTCGCCGTGGACGTCGGAGTCGACGTCGGGCTCGCCCCCGCATTCGGTCGAGCGCCGGAGCGGCCCGAGGCGGTGCAGGAGTAGAGCAGGACAATCAGGAAGAGAAGCCCCGCTCCGAGTACGACGGCGCGACGCCGCCAGTACACGGCGGGTGGCAGGGGGCCGACCGTCAGACGCATGATGCCCCCCACCGTAGCCGCGCGGCGCCCACCCGCACGTCACGACGCGCCGGAGCGCCACCGGCGCAGCGCGGCGAAACTCCACTGAGGACGGACGCGCCGACCTTCCGCCACCCGCTCAGAGGTAGACCTTGCGCTGGTAGACGGCGTGCGCGCCGGCCACCCGATCCAGGAAGAGCAGCCCCGCGCAGTGGTCGATCTCGTGCTGCAACGCCCGCGCCTCGAAGCCGTCCGTCACCAACCGGACCGCCGCGCCGGTGCCCGGCAGGTCACCCTCCACCACCAGCCGACTGGCCCGCTTCACATCCCCGGTCAGGTCCGGCACCGACATGCACCCCTCCCGGCCCGGCTTCCAGCGGGTCGCCTCGACCACCCGGGCGTTGCAGAGCACGAAGGTGCCGTGCACGGTGACCGCCTTCGGATGCCCGGTCACGTCGACGGCGAAGACCCGGGCAGCCACACCGACCTGCGGCGCCGCCAACCCCACGCAGCCCGGCGAGACCCGCATCGTGGCGACCAGGTCGGCGGCCAGCCGGACTGTCTCCTCGGCCGTCGGATCGACATCGTCCCCGGCCCGGCTCAACACCGGATGCGGGGCCGAGACGACGGCCCGCACCTCGCCCGCCACCGCCAGCGACTCCGGCATCCAGTCCCCCAGACCGGCGTACGCCTCGACGTCCCGGCCGGCGTCCGGCCCGCCCCGCCCGTCGCTCACAGCAGATCCGGGTCTGCCGGCCGGAGGGTGACCTCGACCCCCAACTCGGCGGCCGTCCGGTGCAGCCGTGCGGTCACCGCCTCGGCGACCCCCGCCGGCAACTCGACCTCGGCCAACACCACGTAGAGCGAACCCGCCAACCGCGTGCTCAGGTCGGTCACGTTTCCGCCGGCGTCCACCAGCACCCGGGTCATCGCCGCGACGATGCCCATCCGGTCCGACCCGTGCACCGCCAGCACGTACGGCTCGCCGGCCGGGGCCACCTCACCGTCGGGCGTGACCGCGCGTACGGTCGCCAGCAGTTGACCCTCGGCGGCCAGCGGCGCCAACGCCGCCTCCACCCCGGCGGCATCCGGGCCGGTGCAGATGAGGGTCATCGCGAAATGCCCCCGCAGCCGGGTCATCGTGCTGTCGGTGAGGTTCGCGCCCAGTCGGGCCAGCACCTCGGCGACGTCGGCCACGATGCCCGGCCGGTCCCGACCGATGACGGTGATCGCGAGCTCGTTCATCCGCGCATTCTGCCCGATCCGCCCACCGCCACCGCGACACCCCGCCCGAGCCGCCCATCCAGCGGGACCGGAGCGCGTGACATCATCGACGTCGCCATGACTCAACCCGATTTCGCCACCCTGGTCAGCCGGTGGTTCCAGCAGCACGCCCGTGACCTGCCGTGGCGGGAACCCGGGGTCAGCCCGTGGGCCATCCTGGTCAGCGAGGTCATGCTCCAGCAGACCCCGGTCGTCCGGGTGGTGCCGGCCTGGCACGCCTGGCTGGCCCGCTGGCCCGACCCGGCCGCGCTGGCGGCCGACACCCCGGCCGAGGCGATTCGGATGTGGGGGCGTCTCGGCTATCCCCGCCGGGCGGTCCGACTGCGGGAGTGCGCGGTCGCGATCGTGGACCGGCACGGCGGTCAGGTGCCGGACCGGCTGGAGCAGTTGCTGGCGCTGCCCGGCGTGGGCACCTACACGGCGCGTGCGGTGGCCGCCTTCGCGTACGGGCAGCGGCATCCGGTGGTCGACACCAACGTACGGCGGGTGGTCTGCCGCGCCGTGGCCGGTGAACCGGACGCCGGACCGGTCACCCGGCCCGCCGACCTGGTCGCCACCGAGGAGCTGCTGCCGGCCGAGCCCGCCGCCGCGGCACTGGCCAGCGCCGCGTTCATGGAGCTGGGCGCGGTGCTCTGCACGGCCCGGTCACCACGCTGCACGGCCTGCCCGGTCGAGTCGGTCTGCGCCTGGCGGGCCTCCGGGCAGGAGCCGGCAACCGGCCCGACCCGCCGTCCCCAGCGGTACGCGGGCACCGACCGGCAGGTACGCGGACTGCTGCTCGGGGTGCTCCGGGAGACCACCGGGCCGGTCCCGCACCAGCGCCTCGACCAGGTCTGGACCGACGACGTGCAGCGCGCCCGGGCGTTGGCCGGCCTCGTACAGGACGGGCTGGTGGAACCGGTCGGCACCGACTCGTTCCGGCTCGCCGGCGATGGCCCGTCCGCACCAACCGCCGACCTGAACGCCTGACACCCCTGCGAACCGGCCGCCGGTTCGCAGGGGTGCTCCCGTCACCTTTGCTCTGCTTCAACCCACGCAACACTCGGTGTCCGGATAACGGACACATGGTGTTGCGTCCGCTGAAGCAGAGCAAAGCCTGCGACACAGAGATGCCTGCCTGTCGTCCGGCACCTAGCGGATCAGTGCCCCCGACGACGAAAAGGCGGGGCCCCCGGGGGGGGGGGGGCCCCGCGCGCCGCCCCACCCGGCTGTGGTTGTTTAATTAGTTCTTAAAACACAAATTCAAAAA
>NZ_JBEXHY010000033.1:0-54264 GCF_040608295.1 Micromonospora sp. NPDC005197
CGGGTCGGCGCCGCTTGGCCGTTTGCACCGCTCAGCGCGACGTCTCTGGAACGCGCAGGCCGAGCCCGCTCACGGCCGCCGCGACGAGCTGGTCCGGCGGCAGGGAGACGTCGAGCACCAGGCAGGGCTCGTCCGGCTGGGGCCGTTCGAGGGTCGCGAGCTGGGAATCCAGCAGGGAGGCCGGCATGTAGTGCCCGATCCGCTGCGACAACCGCTCCCGGATCACCTCGGTGGGCCCGTCCAGGTGCACGAAGTCCAGCTCCGGTGGCCCCTGCCGGAGCACGTCCCGATAGGACCGTTCCAGCGCCGAACAGGCCAGTACGGTCGAGACTCCCTCAGCGGACCGGGCGGCCATCCAGGCGGCCAGCGCACGCAGCCAGGGCCAGCGGTCGGCGTCCTGCAACGGGACGCCGGACCGCATCTTGGCCACGCTGGCCTCGGAGTGGAACTCGTCCGCCTCGGCCAGCCGCAGGCCCGCGGCGATGCTGATGCCCCGGGCCACAGTGCTCTTGCCGCAGCCCGACACACCCATCACGACTACGTGTCGGGTGGGAGCCGGTACCCGCCGACCGGCGACGGCGCCGTCACCAGTCATGGACGGTGCCGTCCTTGAGCCGGTTGAACGGAAGGTAGGCCGGCACGTAGGGGAACTTGGCGGCCGCGGCCTCGTCGAGCTCGACACCGAGCCCCGGCTGATCGCCCGGGTGGAGGTAGCCGTCGGTGAACGTGAAGGACTGCCGGAAAACCTCGTTGGTCAGCGGGCCGTGCTGCATGTACTCCTGGATTCCAAAGTTGTGGATCGCCAGGTCGAGGTGCAGGGCGGCAGCCATACCGACCGGGGAGATGTCGGTCGGCCCGTGGATGCCGGACTTGATCTGGTACTGCGCGGCGAAATCGAGCAGCTTGCGCATGGCGGTGATGCCGCCGGTGTGCGTGACCGCGGAGCGGACGTAGTCGATCAGCTGCTCCCGGATGAGCGTCTGGTAGTCCCACACCGTGTTGAAGACCTCGCCGATGGCGAGCGGCGTGGTGGTGTGCTGACGGACCAGCCGCAGCGCCTCCTGGTTCTCGGCCGGGGTGCAGTCCTCGAGCCAGAAAAGGTCGTAGGGCTCCAGCGCCTTGCCGAGCTTGGCGGCCTGGATGGGGGTCATCCGGTGGTGGCCGTCGTGCAGCAGCGGCAGCTCGGGGCCGAACTCGTTGCGGACCGCCTCGAAGACGCCGGGAAGGTGGCGCAGGTAGGCGCGGGTGTCCCAGTCCTCCTCGGCCGGCAGCGGGATGCGCTGTGCCGGCTCGTAGTCGTACCGCTTGTTGTCCGCACCGGACTGCGCGGCGACGCCGTAGACCGCGTTGATACCCGGAACCGAGGTCTGCACGCGGATCGACCTGTAGCCGAGCTCGAGATGCCGGCGGATCGAGTCGAACAGCTCCGGCAGGTCACGGCCGGAGGCGTGGCCGTACGCCCTGATGCCGGTGCGGGACGCGCCGCCGAGCAGCTGGTAGAGGGGCATCCCGGCCGCCTTTGCCTTGATGTCCCACAGCGCCACGTCCACGGCGGCGATGGCCGCCATGGTGACGGGTCCACGGCGCCAGTACGCCGAGCGGTACAGGAACTGCCAGGTGTCCTCGATGCGGTGCGCATCCTGGTTGAGCAACAGCGGGACGACGTGGTCGGCCAGGTAGGAGGCGACGGCGAGTTCCCGCCCGTTGAGCGTGCCATCGCCCAGGCCGGTGATGCCCTCGTCCGTGGTGATCTTCAGCGTCACGAAGTTGCGATCAGGGCTGGAGACGATGACGTCTGCTGCGACGATCTTCACAGGGTGCCTTTCTGAGGTGATGCTCGGGCGGTTCGTCAGGATGGTGCTTGCCGGCTCGCAAGCCACCGGGAGAAAACGTTCGTTGCGCCCCGGGCCGGACGCCGGCAGCGGGCGCTCCGGCCGGCGACGCGCTGCCCCGGCGACCCGGTCACGGATCGGACCGGACCGCCACCGCGGCGGTCAGGCAAAACGGTGAACAGGTCGAGCGGCTACGGCGCGTCAGCGGGCCTGCGGCCAGGGGCTGCGGTGGAGGCACGCACGACCACCTCGCTCGACAGCACCGGCGGGTCGCTCACCGGCAGGCCCTGCATCCGCGCTTCGAGCGCACGCCACGCCTGCCGGCCCAACTCGACGACGGGGCGCCGGACCGACGTGATCGGCGGGGTGGCGTAGGCCGAGAACGGGATGTCGTCGAAGCCCGCGATCGAGAGCTCCTCGGGCACCTTGACGCCGAGTTCCTGCAGGCCCGACAGCACGCCGAGGGCGACGTAGTCGTTGAACGCCACCACCGCGGTCACGTCGCTGTCGGCGAGCTGCCGGGCGACGGCGTAGCCGGCCTCGAGGTCGGGGCCGCACGGGAACGGCACGACGTCGAGCCCGAACGACGAGGCGGCCCGCAGCGCGCGCCACCGGACCGAGTCCGACCACGACCCCGGCGGGCCCTGCAGGTACCCGATACGCCGGTGCCCGAGCCCGGCGAGATGCCCGGCCAGCGACAGCGCCGCCTCGTACTCGTCGACTGTCACGCAGGGCATCCCGAGGCCGCTCTGTGCCCGGTTCACGCAGACCGTCGGCGACGACTGCACCGCCAGCTCGTGCAGTTGCTCGATGTCCATCCGCGGCGAGCACAGCACGAGCGCGTCGGTCTGGGCGAGCAGGCCGAGCGCGAGCTTCATCTCACGCTCGACGTGTTCGCCCGACTCCGCGACGACCACGCTGTAGCCAGCCTCCTCGGCGGCCGAGGTGAGCCCCCGGAGCACGATCGGGAAGAACGGGTTCGACAGGTCCGGCACGAGGGCCCCGACGAGCCACGTGCGGCCGGCCACCAGCCGGCGCGCGTGGACACTGGGCCGGTATCCGAGCTCCTCAATGGCCTTCTCGACCCGGTCGGCGAGCTGCCGGTCGACGCTGGTGTTCCCGTTGACGACCCGCGACACGGTCGCGGTGGAGACGCGCGCCGCCTTGGCGACGTCCTTGATGGTTATTTCCCGCATCTCGACTCACCGGCCCCCGTACCACGCTGGCCTTCTCGTCTCGCCCTACGCCTGCTTGACGGCAACGTGTACGTCGACTGGTGCGACAGCGTACTCCTTGACGATATTCAACCACGCGGCCACGTGCTCAGTACTGCCATGATTGTCCAGGCAACGCTGGTCGCGCCAGTGCGCGTGGAACCAGATCTCACGCGGGTTGTCGGCGCCTTGGAAGACGTTGTACGCGAGGTTGCCCTCTTCGGCCCGGCAGGGCTCGACGAGCGCCACCGCCGCGTCGCGCAGGATGTCGACGGACCCGGGTTTGGCCTCGACCCGGGCGAACACGAACCGTTCCATCAGCTTGTTCTCCTGTCGGTTTAGGAACGTCAGAACGCGGCGAGACCGGCCACTGTCGTGCGGACGCTGTAGACGCTGGTGCTCGCGCAGATGTAGAGGGTGCACAGGTCCTCGCCGCCCCACACGAAGTTGCCGACGACCTCGGGCACCTCGATGACGCCGACGTGGGCGCCGTCCGGCGAGTAGACGTGGATGCCGCCGGGGCCGGTGCAGTAGACGTTGCCCGTCGAGTCGATCTTGAGACCGTCGACCACCGGGTCACCCGGGCCGCTGGTGACGGCGAACACCTCTCCGCCGGTCCCCCGCCCGTCCTGCAGCCGGAACCGGCGGATGTTCCCGTGCTCGGTGTCGTTGACGTAGAGCACGCTCTCGTCGAGCGACAGACACAATCCGTTCGGGCCGTCGAGATCGTCGATCAGCAGAGTCAGCTCGCCGGTGTCGGGAACGAGCCGGTAGACACCGCACACGTCGAGCGGAACCTCGCGCAGCACCCCGACGAACTCGCTGGTCCGCCCGTACGGCGGGTCGGTGAAGTAGATGGTGCCGTCGCTCGCCACGATGACGTCGTTGGGGCTGTTGAGCTCCCTGCCGTCGTAGCGGTCGGCCAGGGTGGTCCACGAACCGTCGAGCTCGCGTCGTACCAGTCGGCTGGTCGCGTGCTCGCACACCACCAGCCGGCCCTGCCGGTCGTACGCGGTGCCGTTGGCCTTGTTGCTGGGGTCGCGCACCACCGTGACGTCCCCGGCGGCGTCGAGCCGCAAGATGCGGCCGGCCGGGATGTCGGTGAACGTCAGGGACTGTTCGTGCGGGTGCCAGGAGGGGCCCTCGGTGAAGAGGTAACCGGTCGTGAGCTGCCTCAGCGGCTCGTCCGTGACCAGTTGCGCCGGCCGGCCGGCCGTACCCTGGACAGCGGTCATCATCGACTCCGTTCTGTGCCGGTCTTACAGTCACGGCGCGCCCCGCTCCCGGCGGAGGGGGCGCGTCGCACGGGACGTCAGGACTCGTTCGGGACGATGATTCCGCGGCCCTGCAGACGGCCGCCCTCGAGATCGGCCATCGCCTCGTTGATCTGCTCGAGCGGGTAGGTCTTGGTGTGCAGCGTGACCTTGCCCTGGGCCATCAGCGCGAGCAACTCGCCGAGCTCGTTGAAGTTGCCGATCAGGTTGCCGACGAAGTTGAGCTCGTTGTTGATGATCCGCTTGGTATCGACCTGCAGCTCACCGCCGTAACCGACGACGAAGTACGTGCCGAAGGAGCGAAGCATGTCCACGCCCCACTTCTCGGCACCGCGCTCCGCGACGTAGTCGATCACGACGTCGGCGCCGCGCCCCTTGGTCAGCGCCTTGACCGCCTCCACCTGATCGCCGTCGACGAGCACCGTGTGCTCGGCCCCCCAACTCTTGGCGAGTTCGAGCGCCGCCGCGTTCTTGTCCACGACGATGATCTCGGCGGGGGTCATCGCGGTGAGGCACTGGATGCCCACGTGCCCGAGGCCGCCCGCGCCGATCACCACGACCTGGGTACCCGGCACGAGCAGCTTCGCGGCGCGCTTCACCGCGTGGTAGGCGGTGACGCCACCGCACGCGACCGGGGCCACGTCCACCGGGTGCAGGTTGTCAGCGATCTTGAGCGCGGCGCGCGCGCCGGTCTTGATCTTCTGCGCGAACCCGCCGTCGGTGTAGAGGCCGGGGAACACGGCGTTCTCACAGCGCATGTCGTCGCCGGCCCGGCAGCCGGCGCAGACGCCGCAGGTGACGAAGGGGTGCAGGATCACCGCGTCGCCGACGGCGAGGTGCTTGACGCCCTCCCCCACCGCCTCGATCCAGCCGGCGCTCTCGTGGCCGGGGATGTAGGGCAGGTCCAGCCCCGCGTCGGCGTGCTCCTTCTCGAACTCGCCCCACTGGATGTGCAGGTCGGTCCGGCACAGGCCGGCGGCGCCGGTACGCACGATGATGTCGAAGGGGCCCGTGATCTCGGGGTCGGGGACCTCCTCGATGACCAACGGCTGGTGGTAGGCGTGCAGTCGTGCGGCCTTCACTGGTTCTCCTTAGTACTTCTTGGCGTCCAGGGCCCACTGGAGGTAGGCCTGCGGCGCGTCGACGTTGCTCTTGTCGATGATCTGCGTGCCGACGTAGGTCACCTTGTCGATGTTTTTGCCGAGCACGACGCGGTTGAACATCGTCTCGACCAGGCGCAGTCCGTTGTCGACCGGGCCCACGTCGACCGACGCGGTCAGCTTGCCCTCACGGATCTTCTCGCAGCCCGACACCAGGCCGTCTGCGCCGATCGTGAGGATGCCTTCCTTGCCGTCCCAGTGCTTGAGGCCGGCCTGGTCGATGGCCTGCGAGGCGCCCAGCGCCATGTCCTCGTTCTCGCCGTAGATGGCGTTGATGTCCTTGTTGGCGGCCAGCAGGTCCTGCGCGACCGCGAAGCCCTTGTCCCGCACGTAGCCGCCGTCGGCCTGGGCGACCAGCTTCACGTCGGGGTACTCGGCGAACGCCCGCTTCAGGCCGTCGCCGCGCATCTTGCTGTAGTCGGACCCCGCGGGGCCGAACAGCGCCAGTACCCGGCCCTTGCCGTTCAGCTTGTCACCGATGTACTTGCCGGCGAGGTAACCCGACTGGGTCTCGTTCTGGTAACCCACCGTCGCGGCGGTCCGCAGCTGGTCGGCCGGGTAGAGCTCGATCGGCATGTTGTACTCGATCACCATCGTGCCCTGCTCGGCGGCCCGCTGGTAGACGCCCTGCATGGTGGCGAAGTTGGCCGAGGTGCAGATGAAGATGGCGTCGAACTTACGGGTGGCCCAGTTCTGCACGATGCCCACGTGCTGCTCGACCGACTTGTAGTTGGCGGTGGGCGCCGACCGCTCCCACTTCCACTTGACGCCGAACCGCTCCTCGTACTCGGCCATCTTGCGCCAGGCGGCGCCCTGGATCTCGTTGAAGTACTCGGACAGCACCGGGACCGTGTAGCCGATCTGGATCGTGCGACCGTTGACGATCTTCCGAACCGCGTCGTCGTACTTCTGGCTGATCGGGCTGCCCCCGTTGCCGCCTCCGCCGCCGGTCGGGCTGTTGTCGACCTCCTTGCTCGAGCACGCGGCGAGCAGGCTGCCGCCGACCGCGGCACCGCCGATCAGGCTGACACCTCTGAGGAAGTTTCGACGCGACGGTAGGGACGGCAGGTTGTCGTTGCGGGCGTCACTCATTGCAGGCCTCCGAGAAAGGTGGTGGGTTGGGAGAGCGACGTCAGGCGTCCGCGGCGACGACCGCCTGCCGGCGGGCGCGGGCCAGGGATCGCTCGTAGCCGAGGGTGCCGACCCGGTCGAGAGTGACGGCCAGCAACAGGATCGAACCGAGCACGATCTGCTGCCATTCGGCACTGACGCCGGCAATGTTGATCACGTTGTTGGCGACCGTGAGGACGAGCGCGCCGAGGACGGCACCACCCACCCGGCCACGTCCGCCGGACAGCGCGGCCCCGCCGATGACGGCCGCCGCGATGGCCTGGACCTCGTAGCCGAGGCCCATGTTGGGGGCGACAGTGGTGGTGCGCCCGGCCAGGAGCACACCGGCCAGCGCCGCGAGCACGCCGCTGATGACGTACGCGGTGACGCGTACGCGGTTGACGTTGATGCCCGACAACCGGGCCGCGTCGGCATTGCTGCCGACGGCGTAGGCGTGCCGGCCGAACGAGGTACGCCGCATGACGAAGGCGACTACCGCGACCATCAGC
Organism: Micromonospora sp. NPDC005197; assembly: GCF_040608295.1. Taxonomy (NCBI): domain Bacteria; kingdom Bacillati; phylum Actinomycetota; class Actinomycetes; order Micromonosporales; family Micromonosporaceae; genus Micromonospora; species Micromonospora sp. NPDC005197. Next base: position 7,100 of record NZ_JBEXHY010000033.1, read on the forward strand.
AGCGACAGCATCAGGGGGACGGTGACGAAGCCCAGGTACCGTTCACGCCCGGCGAGCGTGTAGTACACGTCCAGCATGTAGTCGGTGAACGGGAAGCCGCTGGTCCACAGGTACAGCAGGCCGCTGGCGATGCCCATGGTGGCCAGCGTGGCGACGAAGTCCGGCAGGCCGATCCGGGTGATGAGCACGCCGTTGAACAGCCCGAGGACCGCGCCGGCGGCGAGGGCCAGGATGAACGCCGCGATGAACGGCCGCCCGGTGTTGATCTGGTCGGCCATCACCCCGGCGGACAGGCCCAGCACCGCGCCGACCGAGAGGTCGATGCCACCGGTGATGAGCACGACGGTCATGCCGATCGCCAGGATCAGCACGTAGACCGACTGGTTGAACACGTTGGACCAGTTGTTGAACGTCAGGAACACCGGCTCGGTGAACGCCATGAAGACGCAGATGCCGAGCAACAGGACGATGACACCGGTGCTCGGCTTCGCCAGTGCGGCGGAGGCGAGACGCCGGACCGACGGGATGGACCCGGATGTACTCATGGCAGGAGTCATCTCAATCGACGGAAGAGAGGGCGGAGGGACTCGGTGACCGGGTGCCGGCGATCCCGTCGTCGTCGCGCCGCTCCGGCGGGGTGGCGGCCGGCGACTTGAGCGTCAGCCAGCCGGCGGCGACGCGCTGGACGCCACGGTCGAACGCGATCGCGAGGATGATGCTGGCGCCGGTGACGATCGTGAACCACAGCGGGTCGACACCGAGCAGCTGCAGCCCGCGGCTGAGCGTCGCCAGGAACAGCGCGCCGATGACGCCCCGCCAGACCGTGCCCCGGCCACCGGCGAGGCTGATACCGCCCAGGACGGCGGCGGCGATGGTCGTCAGCTCGTACCCCGATCCGAGGCCGGCCTGCACGGAGTTCAGCCGGGACGCCTGGACCACGCCAGCCAGGCCGGCGGCCGCGCCCGACAGCACGTACACCAGGAACCGCACCCGGTTGACCGACACACCGGCCAGGTGCGCGGCCCGTGGGCTCATGCCGGCCGCGTAGACCCCGCGGCCGAACGGCGTCTTGATGAGCATCAATTCGAAGGCGAGCACGATGACCGCGCAGATCACGACCGGGATCGGGATCCCGAGAACGCTTTCCCCGGCGATCGAGGAGAACGTCGAGGAGTTGGCTCCGGCCAGCGTCACCTTGGCGGTGAGGACCGCGAGCACGCCGAACTCGATGCTCATCATCGCCAGCGTGACGATGAAGGCGTTGACGCCGAGGCCGCTGATGATCAGGCCGTTGACGGCGCCGACGAAGGCGCCGAACAGGATGCCGATCGCCACGGCCAGCACGACGGGAACGCCGTGCAGGAGGCTGAAGTACGTGACGCCGCCGGACAGTCCCAGTGTGGCGCCGACCGACAGGTCGATCCCGCCGACGAGCAGCACATAGGTCATGCCGGCCGTGATGAGGACGACGAACACCGCCTCGACGAGGAGGTTGCGCAGGTTCTCCCCGGTCAGGAAGACGTCGGACTTCACCGAGAAGAAGGCCACCATGATGATGAATGCGAGCACCACTGCTGCGCCGTCGACGGCGAGCAGCCGGGCGACGCGCCGAGCCAGGTTCATGCGACACCGCCGCGCACTGCGAGAGCCATGATCTTCTCCGCTCTACGGTCGTCCATCTCGGTGGTGCTGTCGCCGCCGCACTCCACCTCGCCGACGAGCCTGCCTTCGCGCATCACGGCGATCCGGTCGCTGACCCGAAGCAGCTCGGGCAACTCCGACGAGATGACGATGGCGGCGCCCCCGTTGTCGACGAAGTCGTGGATCAGCCGGTAGACCTCTGCTTTCGCCGCCACGTCGATGCCCTGCGTGGGCTCGTCGAAGATCAGCACGGACGGCTGGGTGAACAGGCAGCGGGCGACGATGACCTTCTGTTGGTTGCCGCCGCTGAGATTGCGGATCTTCTGGTGGACGCCCGGCGTACGCACGCCGAGGTCCTTGACGAAGCCGGTCGCGACGGCGTTCTCGCGACGGCGGTCGAGCACCACGCCGGCGCGCGCGACGCGCCGCAGATCGGCGATGGTGATGTTCTTCGAGATCGTGAAGTCGGGCAGGATCGCCGTCGTCTTGCGGTCCTCGGGTACGAGCGCGATGCCGAGGCGGTACGCCTGGCGCGGGTTACGGATCCGGGTCACCAGCCCGTTGACCGCGATCTCGCCGGAGTCGAGGCGGTCCGCGCCGAGGATGACCCGCGCCAGCTCGGTGCGGCCTGCCCCGGCGATACCGGCGATGCCGAGTACCTCCCCACGCCGCAGCGTCAGGTCGATGTCGGTCAGTGGCAGCCGGGTGATTCCGGTCAGGCGGAGAACCTCGCTGCGGTCCCCCTGCCACCGGGTGTCCCTCGCGACGCTGCCGGTGGCCAGCGCGCCGACCGTCTCCGCTTTGTTGCCGACCATGAGTCGCACCAGCTCGTCGGGCGTCGCCGCGCTCACGTCGTCGAGGGTCGCCACGTGGGTGCCATCGCGCAGCACCGTGATGGTGTCGGCCAGGCCGTAGAGCTCGTCGAGCCGGTGCGTCACCCACAGCACGGCGATGCCGCGGTCGCGCAGGGCACGCATGTGGCCGAACAGGCTCTCCCGCTCGTGGTCGGCGAGGCCCGAGGTGGGCTCGTCGAGGATGACCAGGCGCGAGTCGAAGGCAAGCGCCTTGAGGATCTCCACGACGTGCTGCTTGAGAGCTCCCAGCGAGGCGACCCGGCAGTCGAGGTCGTCCGGCGTCAGTCCGAACTCGACCGCCAGGTCGCGGACCTTGCCCAGCATCGCGCGCTCGTCGAGAAGGCGCAGGCCGAATCGGCGGCTGCGCAGCTCGCGGCCGAGGAAGATGTTCTCGAGCACCGTCAGGTCCGGGGCCAGCGACAGCTCCTGGTGGATCGTGGTGATCCCGAGTTGCTGGGCGTCGCGCGGCTTGCGCAGGGCCACCGGCGCACCGTCGAGGAGGATCTCGCCGGAGTCGGGCGTGGTGATGCCCGACAGCAACCTGATGAGTGTCGACTTGCCGGCGCCGTTCTCACCCAACAGTGCGTGGATTTCGCCGCGACGCAGCGTCACGCTGACCCCGGCGAGCGCCACGACCCCGGGATAACGTTTCACGGCGTCGCGCACCTGAACGAGGGCGCCGTCGTCGTCACTGGGTGACCGGCGAGGAGCCGTGGAACTGTCCGACATGACATTTCGCCTTTGCCGAAGGAATTGGGACGCGCCGAACTGCCGGCGCGCGCTCTGACCCCGGGATCGGACCGTGGTGACGGCCGGTCTCGTTGTCTCGCACGGGGTCGTGCCGCGAGACGTTAGACGTGTACGACTGTCGTGTCAATCACTTCAGGAATCGATTTCTCAGCCGCCTGAGCGACTCTGCCACCCGGGGGCAGGACCCCCACCCGACTTCCTGACGGCGTCCGGCCAGACCGTCATATGGGACTCTGAGCTGGGGTTTCGCGCGAAGACATGGCGTTTCCGGGAGCCGGGACGAGACACGACACGCAACGGCGAAGAAGGTTCGGGGCTTGACAGCGACGCCGGCTTGGTAAACGTTATCTCCACTGATCTCACCGGTCGGCAGTGCCGAGGCGTCCACCATCCCGCGCTCGGGTCTCGCCGGCCGCGTACCGCCACTTCACACAGCCCGCCGTCCGCGCACCGCCGGTGCCGGCATGGCACGACGCCACGTCCACCGGAATGCCGAAGGAGCCCCGCTCATGACCGCCGTTCCCGCCCCGCCCACCGCCATCCCGCTGGAGGAGATCGAGCGCCGCATCGCCCGCGTGCGCCGGCGGGCGGCCGCCGAGGGGCTCGGCGCGGTCCTGTCCTATGGCGACTGCTGGCGGTCGGCCAACGTCCGTTACTTCACCGACTTCCGCCCCGTCGACGGGGTGCACGACATCGCCCTGGCGCTGCTCGTGCTGCCGCTCGACGGCGAGCCGGTGCTGCTCGTCGGGGACGGGACGCTGGACTACGCGCGTGAGGTGTCGACGTTCCGGGTGGAGACCTTCGGGTCGCTCGAGCAGACCTTCACGGACCTGCTGGCGGCCCAGGGCGCCGGGCCGGTCGGCCTGGCCGGCCACGGCCTGATCCCGGCGCACCTGCACGAGCGCTGCGCGGCGGCGCTCGGAGGCGCGCCACTGGGACCCACCTCGGCGGTGGCCCTGGAGAAGGCGCGCAAGTCGGCGTGGGAGCTCGGCCAGCTCCGCGAGGCCGCCCGCATCACCGACCTCGCCATGGACGCCATCCGGACCGCACTCGAGAACAACGGCCCGATGTCCGAACGCGACATGGCGCGGGTGGCCGACATCGCGATGATCGAGGCCGGCGCCGACGGCCCCGCGTACCTGTCGATGGTGCAGTCGGGTCCGCGCGCCGCGTTCAGCCTGGCCCTGCCCACCAACCGCGTCGTGCGCCCCGGTGAGATGGTGATGACCGACATCGGCGCCCGGTACGGCAACTACGTGGCCGACGGCGGCCGTGGCTTCGCCTACGGGTCCGTGACCCGCCAGCAGCGCGACATCATCGACACCGCCGCCGACGCCGTCGAGGTGGGGCTGGAGACCGCCCGGGCCGGCATCACCGCCGACGAGCTCAACAAGGTCATGCAGGCCGTACTGGTCGAGCGCGGGTACGCCCCGTACTCCAGCGAGGCCATGGGCCGCGGCACTGGCCACGGCACGGGCATGGACCCGGAGGAGGAGCTGCCGTGGATCGGCCCGGGCAACGAGACCGTGCTCGAGGAGGACATGGTCTTCACGCTCAAGGCGACGATCAACGTTCCCGAGGTCGGTGGGCTGCGGACCGAGCGGATCGTGCGGGTCACCCAGGACGGCGTGGAACCGCTGGACAACTTCCCCATGCGCAACTTCTGGTGAGTCGACCGAGTCGCTGAGGGTGTCGAGAAAGGACTGTGATGACCGGGCTCCATCCGGATCGCCTGCTGCCGGCGGGCGAGGGTGCACGGGCGATCGCCCGCGAGCTGTACGAGGCGGTCCGCGCACTGCCCCTGTTCTGTCCGCACACGCACATCGACCCGTGGGTGCTGGCGGAGGACCGCCCCTTCCAGGACCCGTACCAGCTGTTCGTGGAGTCGGACCACTACGTTCAGCGAATCCTGATGTCGCAGGGGCTGTCCCCGGCGCAGCTCGGCCTGGCCGGGCCCGCCGGCGTCACGGCCGCCTCGCCGCGCGAGGCGTGGCGTGTCTTCGCCGCCAACTGGCACCTGTTCCGCGGTACGCCCACCCGGGTGTGGATCGAGCAGCAGTTGGTCGAGGTGTTCGGCCTGGACACTCCCCTCGGCCCGGACACCGCCGACCGGCTATTCGATGATCTCAGCGCCCTGCTGGCCACGCCTGAGTTCCGGCCGCGGGCTCTGTTCCGCCGCTTCGGGGTGGAGTTCCTCGCCACCACCGACGCGCCGCACCAGCCGCTGACGGCCCACGAGAAGTTGCAGAACGGCGACTGGCACGGCCCGGTCGTGCCGACTTTCCGGCCGGACGCGGTGGTCGACCTGGAAAAGCTGGACTGGGTGCGGTCGGTGCAGCAGCTCGCCGAGGTCGCCGACACCGACACGTCGACCTTCGACGGCTACCTGGAGGCCCTGCGCATCCGGCGGCAGGACTTCATCCGTCTCGGGGCGACGGCGACCGACCACGGCCCGGTGCACCCGCACGCCGCCCGCGCCGCCGACCGCGTCGTGCGCGACCTGTACCGCCGACGTCTGCGGGGTCCGGTGAGCCAGGACGAGGCCGAGCTGTTCCGGTCGCACATGCTCATGGAGCTGGCTCAGATGAGTGTGGACGACGGCCTGGTGATGCAGCTGCATCCCGGGTCGACCCGCAACCACGACCGCGCCATGTTCCGCGACCACGGGCCGGACATCGGCGCCGACATCCCGCACCCGGTGAACTTCGTGCACGGCCTCGAGGAGCTGCTGAACGCCTACGGCAACGTCGCGAACTTCACCCTCGTGGTCTTCACCCTCGACGAGACCACGCTGGCTCGCGAGCTGGCGCCGATGGCGGCGCACTACCCGGCGCTGCGCATCGGCGCACCGTGGTGGTTCTTCGACAGCCCGGGCGGCATGCGCCGGCACCGCGATCTCGTCACCGAGACGGCCGGCTTCTACAACGGCGCCGGCTTCAACGACGACGCGCGCTGCTTCACCTCCATCCCGGCCCGCCACGACATGGCCCGGCGGATGGACTGCGGCTTCCTCGCTGAACTGGTGGCGCAGCACCGCCTCGATCTCGACGAGGCACACGAGATCGCCCGGCTCTGGACGCGTGACCAGGCGCGCGAGGTCTACCTCCCGGACCGGACGTGAACGCCGCACTGCCGCGGCTGTCCCGACGGACGCTGCCCGGCGTGACCACCGCGGCCCGCCCGGCGTACGACCCGGCCGGCCTGACCACCGGAATCGTGCACCTGGGCATCGGGGCGTTCCACCGCGCGCACCAGGCCGCGATGACCGACGCCGCGACCGACGTCGCCGACGCCGGCTGGGGCATCGCCGGGGTGACCCAGCGCAGCACGGACGTCGTGGACCGGATGCGACCGCAGGACTGCCTGTTCACCGTGGTCACCCGGAACGGCGGCGAGCAGCTCGACGCGCGGGTCGTGGGATCCGTGACGTCGGTGCTGCACGCCGCGTCGCAGCCGGAGGCCCTGCTGGCCACCCTGTCGGCGCCGACCACACGCATCATCTCGGCCACCGTGACGGAGAAGGGGTACGCGGCGGCGCTCTCGTCGCGGACGCTGATCACCGACTCACCGTTGGTGGCCCAGGACCTCGCCGACCCGCGGCCGCACCGCAGCGTCGTCGGCCAGCTGGTGGGCGGCTTCGCCCGGCGCGCCGACCGCGGCGACCCCGGGGTCACCGTGCTGTGCTGCGACAACGTACCGAGGGGCGGCGAGCTGCTGCACGACCTGTGCCTGCAGTTCCTGGAGCGCTGGAGCTCCCACCGCGCCGCCGAGGTCGCGTCGTGGATGTCGCGGCACGTGCGGTTCCCGAACACGCTTGTCGACCGCATCGTGCCGGGTACGACGGAGGCCGACGCGCACGCCCTGACGCAGCGCCTCGGCTACCGCGACGACGCGCTGGTGACCGCGGAGAGGTACGGCCTGTGGGTGATCGAGGACGACTTCGCCGCCGGCCACCCGCAGTGGCCGGCTGACGAGGTGCGGCTGGTCAAGGACATCCAGCCGTGGAGCGACGTCAAGCTGCGGCTTCTCAACGGCGGCCACTCCCTGGTCAGCTACGTCGGGCTGCTCGACGGCCGGGAGACCGTCTCCGAGGTCATGCGGGTGGCCTGGATCTGCCAGCTGCTCGACGCCTGGCTCGACGAGGCGGGCCGGTCGCTGTGTGAGCTGCCGGAGGGGCTGGATCTCGCCACGTACCGCGACGACGTCGTCAGCCGGTTCGCCAACGACGGTATCGCGTACCGGCTCGGCAAGGTGGCCGCCGACGGCTCCCTCAAGCTGCCGACCCGCGTCGGCTCCACCGCGAGCGATCTCGTGGCCGGCGGGGCCGACGCCCGTGTCTCGGCGCTCACGCTGGCGACGTGGCTGCACTACGCCGAGCAGCCCGGCACGGTCCTCGACGACCCCAACGCGGCCCGCATCGACGAAGCGCTCGATGCCGGTCGCGAGCCACGGGCTCTCGTCGAGCGCGTGTACGGGTCGCAGGGCGTCGCTCCCCTGCCCGCCGTCCTGCAGGACGATTTCCTCGACGATGTCGCGACGGCACTCGACACCCTCCGGTTGCGTGGCGTCTCGGCGGCGGCAGGGCTGCTGGCGTAGCCCGGGCCTACCGCAGCAGCGGTACGGACACCCTCAGCCGGCTCGGCGACACCCGACACGCGCTCGGCGGCCCCACCTCCGGCGGGGCCGACTGGCAGCGGGCACTGGACATCCTCACGGCCCTCGACCACCCGGATGCCGCGGCCGTCCGCGCCAAACTCCAGCTCCCGTAATCGAACCGTCGACCAACAACCGCGCCCACCCGGTCGTACTTTGGGACGATCTGGAGTCGCACCACCCTTCGTACGATGAAACCCATGCACTCTCGCCTGCACGCGGTGTTGGCCGAGCCGCGTGTCTCCCCCACCCCGACCCGGGTCTGGCGCGACTGGGCGTTGATCGTGGTCCTCGCTCCGGCGATCGTGGTGGAAGGAATCCTCCGGCCCGATCTGCCGTGGCGGGTGGGCTGCGTCGTCGTCGCGCTCGCGCTGCTGCCCACGATCCTGTGGCGGCGGACCAGGCCGCTGCCGATGGTGGTGATCGCGTTCGGCTGCACGACGGTCGCCCCGTACGTGCTGCCCGGTGATCCCTGCCAGCTGTTCACGGCGAGCTTCCTGGTCCTGCTGACCTACGCGCTGTTCCGCTGGGGCTCCGGCCGGGACGCCGTGCTCGGTTCGTTCTTCGTGGTGGCCAAGGTGATCGCCGCCGGCCTGGTCGGCTCGATCGACGGCGGCGAACTGGTCGCCGGCTTCGCGGTGATGTTCGCCGCCGCCACGCTGGGTGCCGCGATCCGCTTCCGCGCCGCCGCCCGACTGCGCGAGCTCGATCAGGTGAAGCTGTTGGAGCGGGAACGGCTCGCCCGGGACCTGCACGACACGGTGGCCCACCACGTGTCCGCGATGGCGATCCGCGCCCAGGCCGGCATCGCCGCCTCGGCGAGCCAGCCGGGTGCCGCAGTCGAGGCGCTGCACACCATCGAGGCCGAGGCGTCCCGTGCGCTTGCCGAGATGCGCGCCATGGTCCGCGTCCTGCGCCGCGATCAGCCCGCCGACCTGGGGCCCAACCCGCAGGTCGCCGACATCGAACGGCTCGCCGGCCAGTTCCGCACCGGGCCGACCGTCGACGTGGATCTGCGCGGCGACCTCGGCGACCTGCCACCCACGGTCGGCTCCGCGCTGTACCGGCTGGCCCAGGAGTCGGTCACCAACGCCCGTCGCCACGCGCGCCACGCCACCCGCATCGAGGTCAGCGTCGCGGCCGACGACACGTCAGTGCGGCTGCGGGTCAGCGACGACGGCGAGGCCGGTGCCGCCCGCCCGACCGGCTCGCCCGGCTTCGGCCTGGTGGGCATGATGGAGCGCGCCGACCTGCTCGGCGGCACCTGCGAGGCCGGCCCCAACCCCGACCGTGGGTGGACCGTCACGGCCGTGCTTCCGCGCGAGGGGGTCGGCGCGTGACGGTTCGCGTGCTGGTGGCGGACGACCAGGAGATCGTCCGCACCGGCCTCACCATCATCCTGAACACCCAACCCGGCATCGAGGTCGTCGGTGGGGCCGGCGACGGCCGGCAGGCCGTCGAGCTCGCCCGTCGGCTCCGCCCCGACGTGTGTCTGTTCGACATCCGGATGCCGGGCATGGACGGCATCGAGGCGACCCGGGCGCTCGCCGGGCCGACGGTCCCGGAGCCGCTCGCGGTGGTCGTCATCACGACCTTCGACCTCGACGAGTACGTGTACGCGGCGCTGCGGGCCGGCGCCCGCGGCTTCCTGCTCAAGGAGGCCGGTCCCGACCTGCTCAGCCAGGCCGTGCACGCCGCCGCCAACGGGGATGCGCTGATCGCGCCGAGCGTCACCACGCGGCTGCTGAAGGCGTTCGCCGACGCGGATCCGGCCGCGCCGCGCCAGCAGCCCGTCGAGGCGCTCACCGACCGGGAGGAACAGGTCCTGGTCGCCGTCGCGCGGGGACGCACCAACCAGGAGATCGCCGACGAGCTGTACATCACGTTGAGCACCGTCAAGTCGCACGTCACCAGCCTGATGACCAAGCTGGGTGTGCGTAACCGGGTCGAGGTGGCGATGTGGGCGTACGAGACCAACCGCGGCCGGAGGCGCTTCTGACCGGCGGAAGTACGACGACGGCGTCCGACCATGGGCCGACCTGGTCGCGGCCCATCTGCCGATGAGCGGGGGCGGGTGCGGCGTCCACCATCGACGGCATGACGATGCGCGAGTGGCGGCTACCGGTCGCGTTGATCCTGCTGGGCCTGATACCGATGCTCGCCGGCGCGGGGCGGCTCACCGAGCTGGGCAGCGGACCGGAGGTCACCCCGGCGAACGCGCGCTTCGTCGCCGATCCGCTGCCGGTGGTGCTGCACATCGTCGGCGCGGTGGTGTACACGATCCTCGGCGCGTTCCAGTTCGTACCCCGTCTGCGTCGGCACGGCTGGCACCGCCGGGCCGGCCGGATGCTCGTCCCCTGTGGGCTGACTGTCGCGTTCACCGGCCTGTGGATGGCCGTCGCGTACGATCTGCCGGCCCATGACAACGACGTGCTCGCCGGTATGCGGCTCATATTCGGCTCGGCCATGGCGAGCTCGATCCTGGTCGGTCTCGCCGCCGTGCTCCGCCGGGACATCGCCCGGCACCGCAGGTGGATGGTGCGTGGCTACGCGATCGGCCTCGGTGCCGGCACCCAGGCGTTCACCCACGCGCCGTACCTGCTCGCGACCGGCGAACAGCCCGACGGGAACCTGCGGGCCGGCCTGGTGGTCGCCGGTTGGGTGATCAACCTTGCGGTGGCCGAGTGGTACCTGCGCCGTCCGGCCCGGGTCGTCACCGCGCCGGCCCTCAAGCTGAGCTGAGCCCGCCCGCGTCGGCCGTCGGTGTCCGGCTCAGGCCGCCCCGGATGTCCTCCTCGATCCGCTTCGCGGCGGCCAGCAGCGGCGGGAGCAGCTCTCGACGGATCATCTCGAAGGACCCCCGGCTGGCGTGCGCGGAGACGTTCACCGCGGCGATCACCGACCCGTTCTCGCCGTGGATCGGCGCGGCCACCGAACGCAGCCCCTCCTCCAACTCCTGGTCCACGATGGCGTACCCCTGGGCGGCGATCTTCGTCAGGACGGCGCGCAGCTTGACCGGGTCGGTGACGGTGCGCCGGGTCAGCGGCCGCAGCTGCGCGGCGGCGAGGTAGTCGTCCAGCCACTCGACCGGTTGCGCGGCGAGCAGCACCCGGCCCATCGAGGTGGCGTACGCGGGGAACCGGGTGCCGACGCTGATCCCCACCGTCATGATCCGCTTGGTGGGCACGCGGGCGACGTAGACCACCTCGTCGCCGTCGAGCACCGACACCGAGCAGGACTCACGCACCTGCGCGACCAGCGCCTCCATGTGCCGTTGCGCGACCTCGGGCAGGCTCAGGCTGGACAGGTACGCGTAGCCGAGTTCGAGGATCCGGGCCCGCAGCGAGAAGAGCCGGCCGTCGGTGTGCACGTAGCCCAGCTCGACCAGGGTGAGCAGGAACCGGCGTGCCGCGGCCCGGGTCAGCCCGGTCCGTCTGGCCACCTCGCTGAGCGTGAGCTGCGGATGTTCGCCGTCGAACGCCCGGATCACCGCGAGGCCGCGCTCCAGCGACTGAACGAACTCCGGCGACCTCGTCGCCTCCTCGCTCACGCTCACCCGGCCTCCTGCCGCAGGGTCTCCCGGGCCACCTTGAACGCCCGGTTCGCCGCCGGTACACCAGCGTAGACGCCGACCTGGAGCAAGACCTCCGCCACCTCCTCGGGGCGGAGCCCGTTGCGCAGCGCGGCCCGGACATGCATCGCCAACTCCTCCTCGTGGTGCAGGGTGGCGAGCACGGCGAGGGTGACGCAGCTACGGGTCCGCCGGTCGAGGCCCGGCCGGCTCCACACCTCACCCCAGGCGTAGCGGGTGATGAAGTCCTGGAAGTCGGCGGTGAACTCGTCAGTGCCGGCGATCGCCCGGTCCACGTGCGCGTCACCCAGCACCTGTCGACGTACCGTCATGCCCGCCTCGTGCCGCTCGCGGTCGTTCATCCGTCACCACGTCCCTCGTGGAAGTGTTCCAACAGGAGTCGGCACACCTGCTCGGGTTGCTCGACGTTGGCCAGGTGCGCCGCCGCGTCGACCACGGCCAGCCGGGCCCCCGGGATGCGACCGACGATGTCGCGGGCGTGCTCCACCGGGGTGGCCGGGTCGTCCGCTCCGGCGATGACAAGCGTCGGCGCGGCGACCCGGCCGAGGTCGGGTCGGAGGTCCATCGCGGCTATCGCCTCGCAGCAGGCGGCGTATCCGGCCGGCGACGTCGCGGTGAGCAGGGCGCGGTGGGTGGCGATCACCTCCGGCCGCGCGGCGGCGAAGGCCGGGGTGAACCAGCGGGCCACCACCGCGTCGGCGATCGCCGGCAGGCCCTCGGCCCGTACCGTCGCGGCTCGTTCCCGCCACTGCTCGGGTGGGCCGAGCGACGCCGACGTGCAGAGCAGCGCCAGCCGCCGCACCCGATCGGGCGCGTACGTGGCGAGCCACATGCCCACCATGCCTCCGAGGGACAACCCCGCGTAGTGGACCCACGGCACGTCGAGGTCGTCAAGCGTCCGCAGCAACTCCCGGCCCAGCAGGTCCAGCGTGTACGGTCCGGGCGGCACCGCCGAGCGGCCGTGGCCCAGGTGGTCGTACCGGATGACCCGGAACCGTTGGGCGAGCGCCGGCACCTGCGGTTCCCACATGGCGGCGGCGGTGCCGAGGGAGCTGCCCAGCAGCAGCACCGGCGCGGCGGCCGGGCCGTCGACGGTGAGGTGCAACCGGGTGGTCATCCGCCCGCTCCCCGGACGGCGGCCAGGGCACTGTCGACGAACCGGCCGGCCGAGCCGAGCCAGCGGTACGGGTCGAGCGCCTCGGCCAGCTCCGTATCGGACAGGTGGGCGCGGACCTCGGGGTCGGCGAGCAGCGCGGCGCGGAACGAGGGTTCGGCGGCGGCGCGGGTCACCAGGTCGTGGGCGACGCGGCGGCCGACTGCGGGTGCCAGGCGCGCGGCAACCGCCTCGGCGAGCAGGAGGCCGTCGGTCGCGTCGAGGTTCTCCCGCATCCGCTCCGGGCGGACCTGGAGCCCGGTCAGCATCCGGGCGCACCGGGCGGTGGCGCCACCGGTCACGTGCAGCAGATCGAGCAGCGGCTCCCACTCGGCGTGCCAGCCGCCCGCGGCCCGCTCGTGCTCCTGCACCGCCGTGGCGAACAGGGTGGCGACGAGACCCGGACCGCGTCGCGCCGCGGCCGTGACGAGGATCGAGTCCACCGGGTTGCGCTTGTGCGGCATGGCCGAGGAGCCACCTCGTCCGGTGCCGCCCTCGGCGACCTCACCCACCTCGTTCTGGGCGAGCAACCCGACGTCGAGCGCGATCTTGCCGGCGGCCACCAGGAGCCCACCGAGGGCGGCGGCCAGATCGAGCCAGGGTTGACGGCGGGTGTGCCAGGGCAGCGGGCTCGGCGGGAGGCCCAGGTGCGCCGCGAACCGCTCGGTGACCTCGGCACCGGCCGGGCCGAACGCGGCCAGGGTGCCGACCGCGCCACCGAGTTGCGCGGGCTGTGCGGCGCGGGCCTGACGCAGTCGGTCCCGCGCCTGGACCAGACCGGTCAACCAGCCCGCGGCCTTGAGTCCGAACGTGCTGGGTGCCGCCTGCTGCCCGAGTGTCCGGGCGACCATCACGGTGTCCCGGTGCGCGTCGGCCAGCCGGGCGGCGGCGTCCACTGCCACGTCGAGCTGAGCCAGCAGCGGCCCGAGCGCCCGCACCGCCACCAGGACCAGCGCGGTGTCCAGCACATCCTGGCTGGTCGCTCCGGAATGCACCCAGGCCCGGGCGTGCTCCGGCACGGCCGCGGTCAGCTCGCCCACGAGCGGGACGACCGGGTTGCCGGTGGCGTCGGCGGCCCGGCCGAGCGCCGCCGGGTCGTACCGCTCGGCGCGGCACTGCTCGGCGATCGCCTCGGCCGCCGGTACGGGCACGATGCCGGCGTCCGCTGCGGCCCGGGCGAGCGCGGCCTCCACGTCGAGCATCGCCTGGAGCACTGCCGGGTCGCTGAGTTCCGCGTCGACGTCCGGGGCGCCGGAGAGGCCGCCGAGCAGACCGTCAGAGGGCGAAGAAGACGGTCTCACGGTCGCCCTGAAGGTGGATGTCGAACCGGAACCCGTCCGGGGCGGGACTGGCCAGCAGGGTGTCACGGCGGTCGGCGTCGACGCTGCGCAGCACGGGGTCGGCGGCGTTCGCCGTCGACTCGTCGGGGAAGTAGAGCCGGGTGACGAGGCGGTGCAGCAGCCCACGCCCGAAGACCGACAGGGTCAGGTGGGGTGCTTCGGTGCCGCCGTCCGGCTCGGGCAGCGCACCCGGCTTGACGGTCAGCAGCCGGTACCACCCCAGCCCGTCGGTCTCGCTTCGCCCGAATCCGCGAAAACCCGCGAGCGCGGACGGCCGGGCACCCCGAGGGTCGTCCGGATGGTCGAACCGGCCCTCCGGGTCGGCCTGCCAGCTCTCCACCATCGCGTCGACCACGGGCGTCCCGGTGCCGTCGACGATCCGACCGCTGATCCAGAACGCGCCCGGCGTGCCCTCGGGCACCACGTACGGGCCGTCGGGCCAGCGCAGACCGATGTGCAGGTACGGCCCGACGGTCTGCGCGGGCATGACGCCCAACTGCTCACTCATCGTCGTCCTCGTCCTCGAAAGGAGTGCTCTCCCGGCCGCGCAGCACGATGTCGAATTCGTACGCCAGCGCCCACTCCGGTGCGGTGCTGGCGTGGTCGTACCGGGCGATCATCCGTTCCCGGGCCTTCGGGTCGCGGACCGAGTTGAAGATCGGGTCCTGGAAGAAGAGCGGGTCGCCCGGGAAGTACATCTGCGTCACCAGCCGCTGGGTGAACGCGCGACCGAAGAGGGAGAAGTGGATGTGCGCCGGCCGCCAGGCGTTGTCGTGGTTACGCCAGGGGTAGGCGCCGGGTTGCACGGTGATGAACCGGTAGCGCCCCTGGTCGTCGGTGAGCGCCCGGCCCACCCCCTCGAAGTGGGGGTCGAGTGGCGCCGGCCAGGTGTCCCGTGCGTCGCGGTACCGACCGGCGGCGTTGGCCTGCCAGATCTCGACAAGCGTGTGGGGTACCGGTCGGCCGTCACCGTCGCGGACCCGCCCGTGCACGATGATCCGCTGTCCCTGCGGCTCGCCGTCGTGCTGGCGGGTCAGGTCGTGGTCGAGCGCACCGAGCCGCCCCTCCCCCAGCAACGGCCCGGTGATCTCGGTCAGCCGCTGCGGCAGGTAGACCAGTGGGTGTCTCGGCGCCCGCGCCACTGTCGACTTGTAGCCGGGGCTGAGCAGGGGTGGGTGGGCGTCGACATCGTCGCGCCGGTACCGCGGTAGCACCAGACCACTGTCGGCCTCGGTGTCCTGAGTGGTCATTGTCGTCTCCCGTCGGACTTCGTCGCCCCCAGCGCCCGCAGCACCGCGAGTTCGCGTGCCGTCGGCGGCGCACCGGTGGCCAGTCCCTCGGCGACGGCGAGGTCCCAGCCGGTGGCCGCCCGCGCCTGCTCCCGGGTCACGCCGGGGTGCAGGTGGGTCAGTGTGAGTTCGCAGGTGACCGGGTCCGGTTCGAGGACGCCGAGGTCGGTGATCACCACTCGGGGGCCTCCGCCCCGCAGACCGAGTCGCTCCCGGTCGCCCGGACCCGTCCCGTACCCGACCGAGGTGACGAAGTCGACCCGTTCGGTGAACGTCCGGAGGTCCTGCCGGACGATCACCACGACCTCGCCGCAGGAGGCGGCGATCTCCGGGGCGCCACCGGCGCCGGGTAGCCGGACCGTCGGGGCGTCGTAGTCGCCGCCGACGACAGTGGTGTTGATGTTGCCGTAGCGGTCGAGCTGCGCGGCGCCGAGGAAGCCCACGTCGATCCGGCCGGGCTGGAGCCAGTAGTTGAACACCTCGGGCACCGAGACGACCGCGTCAGCGGTGTCGGCGAGGATCCCGTCTCCGATGGAGAGCGGAAGCCGGTCCGGCTTCGCGCCGAGGCACCCGGATTCGTAGATGAGCACCAGGTTCGGGGCGTGGGTCGCCCGGGCGAGGTTCGCCGCAGTGCTGGGCAGCCCGATCCCGACGAAGCAGGCGGTGCCGTCGCGTAGTTGCCGTGCGGCGGCGACGGTCATCATCTCGTCCGCGGTCCAGTCCGCCATCGCATTCCCTCGCTCGCCGGGCTGACTCATGCCGCCGCGCCGGCCTTGTGCACGTGCTCGTCCAGCCAGGCCCGGAAGGTGTCGCGGTGCCGGCTGACGGCGTCCCAGTCCCGGTAGAAGTCGTTGTCCCGCACCGAGTAGCCGTGGGCGTAGGAGGGGTGCGCGCCGCCGGGCACCTCGGCCACCGCGGTGACCGCCCAGCCGGGCAGGATCACCTGCCCGGGTACGGGTTCCAACTCGTCCACGATCTCCTCGACGGTGACCAGTGACCGGTGGGCGGCGAGCACCGCCTCCTTCTGCACGCCGGTGATGCCCCACATCTGCACGTTGCCGTTGCGGTCGGCGCGCTGGGCGTGCACCACAGTCACGTCCGGACGCAGGGCGGGGACGGCGGTCAGCGTCTCGCCGGTGAACGGGCAGGTGATGGGCCGGATGTTGGTGGTGTGCTGAGGCAGGTCGGTGCCGGTGTAGCCGCGCAGGACGGCGAACGGCAGCCCGGACGCCCCGGCGACGTACCGGTTGGCCATGCCCGCGTGACTGTGCTCCTCCAGGTCGAGTGGACGTGGCCAGGCGTGCTGCACGGCGTCCCGGAAGCGGTGCAGCGACCCGACGCCCGGGTTGCCACCCCAGGAGAAGACCAGGCGACGGGCGCAGCCCGCCCCGATGAGCTGGTCGTAGATGACGTCGGGGGTCATCCGCACGAGGGTCAGATCCTGCCGTCCCTGGCGGATGATCTCGTGGCCGGCGGCGAACGGAATGAGGTGCGTGAACCCTTCCAGGGCCACCACGTCGCCGTCGCGAACCAGGTGCGCCACGCCGTCGGTCAGCGAGACGAGCTTCGCCATGGGCCTCCCCGCCTCCTGCCCGAACCGTGCTGCCGCCAGCCGTTCGCTATGCGGACTGCCGTACTCATCTCGAACGTACGACGGGGAACGACATCCGTCAACGACAGGCGGGACCGCCGTCCACAGTGCCCGGCAATCACGCCCGGCGATGCGTTGACGCGAGCCGGACCACGTGCCAACGTTCATGGAGAGAACGGCCGTTCGGTAAGCGAACAACTCCGGGCCCTTCGTGAGCGGAAGTCCGCCCGGTCACCCCGGGCCGGCCCACCGGCCCCACGCTCCGAGGAGGACCGCCATGACACTGCTGGACGTCACGACCTGGCAGGGCACCCTGCACAGCGACGGCTGGGTGGAACCGGCCGGCGGCACGGCACCCGTGCGATCCCCTGCCACCGGCGAGGAGATCGGCCAGGTCGGCCTGGCGAACGCCGAGGACGTGACGCGCGCCTGCGCTCGCGCCGCCGCCGCCCAGCGCGCCTGGGCCGCCACCGGCTACGCCGAACGGGCCGCTGTGCTGCGCCGGGCCGGGCAGCTGTTCGAGCGGCACGCCGCCGAGATCGGCGACTGGATCGTGCGGGAGTCCGGGTCCATCCCACCGAAGGCCGGCGTCGAGACCGACACCGCGGCGCAGGAGTGCTACGAGGCGGCGGCGCTGGCCTCGCACCCGCTCGGCGAGATCATCCCGAGCGCGCAACCGCGGCTCAGCCTGGCTCGCCGGTTGCCCGTCGGCGTCGTCGGGGTCATCGCCCCGTTCAACTTCCCGCTCATCCTGGCCACCCGTTCCGTCGCCCCGGCGCTGGCCCTGGGCAACGCCGTGGTGCTCAAGCCCGATCCGCGCACCGCGGTGTGCGGCGGTGTCTCGATCGCCCGGGTCTTCGAGGAGGCCGGCCTGCCCGACGGGCTGCTGCACGTCCTTCCCGGCGGGGTCGAGGTCGGGGAGGCGCTGGTGGCCGACCCGAACGTACGGGTGATCAGCTTCACCGGGTCGACCGCCGCCGGCCGCAAGGTCGGCGAGGCGGCGGCACGCCACCTCAAACGCGCACATCTCGAACTCGGCGGCAACTCGGCGCTGATCGTGCTCGACGACGCCGATCTGGACCTCGCGGTCTCCGCCGGCGCCTGGGGGTCGTTCCTGCACCAGGGCCAGATCTGCATGACCACCGGCCGGCACCTGGTGCACGAGAGTCTGTCCGAGCGGTACGTCGAGCGTCTGGCGGAGAAGGCGAACCACCTGCCGGTCGGCGACCCGGCGAAGGAGCAGGTGGCGCTCGGGCCGATCATCGACGAGCGTCAGCGCGACAAGGTCCACGCACTGGTCACGGCGAGCATCGACGCGGGCGCCCGACTGGCGGCCGGGGGCACGTACGAGGGGCTGTTCTATCGGCCGACGGTGCTCACCGACGTCACCCCCGCGACCCCGGCGTACGCCCAGGAGGTCTTCGGCCCGGTTGCGCCGGTGATCACCTTCGCCGACCAGGACGAGGCCGTGCAGTTGGCCCGGCAGACCGAGTACGGCCTGTCGCTGGGGATCCTCAGCCGTGACGTGATGAGGGCGATGGCCCTCGCCGACCGGATCCCCAGCGGGATCGTGCACATCAACGATCAGACAGTGAGCGACGAGGCGGTGGCGCCGTTCGGTGGGGTGGGGGCGTCCGGCACCGGATCCCGGTTCGGTGGGCCCGCGGCGAACGTCGAGGCGTTCACCGAGACCCAGTGGCTCACCGTGCAGGGCGCCATTCCGCGGTACCCGTTCTGACAGCGGGAGGAGGGGAGCATGCCGGGAATGCGTACCCAGGTCGGCATCGTCGGCGCCGGGCCGGCCGGGCTCATGCTGTCGCACCTGCTGCACCTGCGCGGGATCGAGTCCGTGGTGCTGGAGAGCCGCAGCCGCGACCACGTCGAGCACCGGCTCCGGGCCGGGGTCCTCGAACAGGGCTCGGTCGACCTGCTCTGCCGCAGCGGCGTCGGTGAACGGCTGCGACGGGAGGGGCTGCGCCACGAGGGCATTGAGCTGCGCTTCGCCGGGGAGTCACACCGGGTGCCGATGGCGGATCTGACCGGGCGGGCGATCACCGTCTACGGGCAGCAGGAGGTGGTCAAGGACCTGATCGCCGCCCGACTCGCGGCCGGTGGCTCGATCCTCTTCGAGGCCGACGCGGTACGCCTGGACGGTCTCGACTCGGACTCGCCGGTCGTCCACTTTCGACGGGACGGGCGGGACGAGGAGCTGCACTGCGATTTCGTGGCCGGCTGCGACGGGTTCCACGGGGTGAGCCGCGGCGCGGTGCCCGAGGGGGTGCTGACCACCTATGAGCGGGCGTACCCCTTTGCCTGGTTGGGCGTCCTCGCCGCCGCGCCGCCGGCGGTGGACGAACTCATCTACGCCAACCACGAACGGGGTTTCGCCCTCTACAGCATGCGCTCCCCCGAGATCTCCCGGCTGTATCTACAGGTCGCGCCGGACGAGGACATCGCAGCGTGGCCGGACGAGCGGATCTGGACGGAGCTGCGGGCCCGGTTGGAGACGGTGCCGGGATGGTCGCTCAACGAGGGGCCGATCCTGGAGAAGTCCATCACCCCGATGCGCAGCTTCGTGGTCGAGCCGATGCGCTGGGAGCGGTTGTTCCTGGCCGGGGACGCCGTGCACATCGTCCCGCCCACCGGCGCGAAGGGCATGAACCTCGCCCTCGCCGACGTCGCGCTGCTCGGGGACGCGTTCGCCGCGTGGTACGGCGAGGGCCGCACCGATCTGCTGGACGCCTACTCGGCGACGGCGCTGCGCCGGGTCTGGCGGGCCCAGCACTTCTCCTGGTGGATGACCTCGATGCTGCACCGGCTGGAGCGCGACGACCCGTACGAGACGAAGCTGCAGACCGCCACGCTGAGGTACGTCGCCACCTCCGAGGCGTACGCCAGGAGCCTGTCCGAGAACTACGTGGGCCTACCGGACGTCTGACCGCGTCGCCTCCACAGCAGAGCGTTGTTCAACTTATTCATGACGGGCGTCAGAAATTATTGACTTTCAATGCCGGGGTGACTGACCATGGCCAACACAGCGGCGTGCGCCCCCACGCAGCGGTAGTTCACCTGCAGATCCGAGGCATCCGCCGACTTCCGACGCACCCACCACCCCCGCCCAGGAAGGGCCTCGTCAATGAAGAAGGTCATGGCTCTCGGGCTGATCGCCGCTACCGCGATCGCCCTCACCGGATGTACCGACTCCGACGCGTCCAACCCGTCCGACCAGACCTCGGGGGGCCTGCGCAAGGTCCGCGTCGCGGCGCTGCCCATCACCGAGACCGCCGCGCTCTGGGGCGGCGTCAAGGCGGGCATCTTCGCCGAACGCGGGCTCCAGGTCGAGGTGCTGCCCGCCCAGGGCGGCGCGCAGGCCATTCCGGCGCTCATGAACGGCGACATCGACTTCGCGATCGGCCAGCCCTTCGGCCCGTTCCGGGCCGACCTGCGGGACCTCGGCGTCGTCATCATCGGCAACTACGCCTC
Source organism: Micromonospora sp. NPDC005197 (assembly GCF_040608295.1). Classification (NCBI taxonomy): domain Bacteria; kingdom Bacillati; phylum Actinomycetota; class Actinomycetes; order Micromonosporales; family Micromonosporaceae; genus Micromonospora; species Micromonospora sp. NPDC005197. Next base: position 27,446 of record NZ_JBEXHY010000033.1, read on the forward strand.
CTCGTACGCCGACGGCGACGACATCAACGCCGTGGTCGCCTCCGCGAAGTCCGGCATCAAGCGGCCGGCCGACCTCGCTGGCAAGCGGGTCTCGGTCAACAGCCTGGGCGCGGCCGGCGACGTGACGATCATGGCGGCGGTCGAAAAGGACGGCGGCGACCCGTCGAAGATCAAGTTCGTCGAGGTCGCCTTCCCGGACGCCCCGGCCCAACTCGAATCCGGCAACATCGACGCCGCCTGGGTGCCGGAGCCCTTCGTCACCCAACTGAAGGCCCGCGGCGACACCTTCGTCGTCGCGCCCTACCAGGCGGTGGTGCCCGGCCTGACCACGCTCACCACCATCACCACAAAGGAACGCACCGAGAAGGACGCCAAGCTGGTCGAGGATTTCACCGCGGCGATGAAGAAGACGCTGGAGTGGGCCAAGGACCCCGCCAACGAAGCGGCGCTGCGGCAGGCCATCAAGGACAACCTGCAGCTGCCCCCGCCGGTGGCCGAGTCGGTGCGGCTGCCGGCCTTCGGTTGGGAGGTCGACCGGTCGAGCCTGCAGACGCTCGCCGAACTCGCGCAGAAGTACAAGGTTCTCGACAAGCAACCCAACTTCGACCGTCTCATCCAGCAGCAGTAGCCGGCGCGATCCCGCCCTCCCCGACCCTCGGACCGGGGAGGGCCTCGCCGCCCGCCTGACGACGGGAGTGACATGCGCGTGTTCCCCACCCGACGCCTGCGCGCGTTACGCAAGGCGATGCTGGGCGTCGTCGGCCTGACCGGGTTCCTCGTCGTCTGGCAGCTGATCCCGATGCTGGGCCTGATCAACCCGCTGTACCTGCCGTACGTGACGGACGTGCTGGCGCGGCTGTTCGAGCAGCTCGTCGACCTCGCGTTCTGGCGGCGGCTGGGCAGCACCATGACGTCCTGGGCGATCGGCCTGACGGTGGCGACGGTCGCCGCCCTCGTCCTCGGCACGGTCGTCGGGTTGGTGCCGTTCCTGCGGCGCGCGACCCACACGGTTGTCGAGTTCCTGCGACCGATCCCGTCGGTCGCCCTCATCCCGCTCGCCGTGCTGATGTTCGGCATCCAGCGGCAGGCCGCCCTCGTCATCATCATCTACGCGTCGTTCTGGCAGGTGTTCGTGCAGGTGATCTACGGCGTCGCCGACGTCGACGCGGTGGCTCGCGACACCGCCCGCAGTTTCGGTCTGACCCGGCGGGAGCAGTTGTCGCACCTCGTCCTGCCGACCACCCTGCCGTACCTCATGACGGGCCTGCGCCTCGCCGCCGCGGTGGCGCTCATCCTCGCCATCACCGCGGAGATGGTGATCGGTAACCCCGGCCTCGGGCGCATGATCGAGCTGTCCCGGTCCGCCGGAGACGCCCCCGGCCTGTACGCGCTGGTCGTGGTCACCGGCCTGCTCGGGCTCATGGTGAACATCGTCTTCCGGTTCATCGAGCGTCATGTGCTGTCGTGGCACCAGTCGGTACGAGGAGAGGAGCCGTTGTGATCGCGTACACCGGGCGGATCGCCACCACGGCACGCAGCCGGACGGTCGGATCCCGGATCGCGACGAGCCTGCTCTACCCGCTGGGGCTGCCGACGCTGCTGCTGGTGCTCTGGGGTCTGGTGGGGACGAGGACGACGAGTCGGTTCTTCCCCGACCCGTTGACGATCGCCGAAGCCTTCCGGGAGACCTGGGTCGGCCCGGCGTTCGCCGAGGACGTGCTGCCCAGCCTCGCCCGCCTCGGCCTCGGTGTCGTCGCGTCCATCGTGCTCGGCATCGCCGCCGGCACCGTCATCGGGCTGACCCGCTGGTTGCGCGAACTCCTCGAACCGCTGCTGGAGTTCCTCCGGGCCATCCCGCCACCGGTGCTGATCCCGGTGGTGATGCTCCTGCTCGGGATCACCGACACCATGAAGGTCGTCGTGATCGCCTCCGGCGCGGTCTGGCCGATCCTGCTGAACACGATCGAGGGTGTCCGGGGGACGGACAGCGTCATGACGGAGACCGCGGAATCGTTCCAGGTCACTTGGTGGGAGCGGCTCTGGTTCCTCGTTCTCCCGGCCGCCAGCCCACGGATCATGGCTGGGGTTCGGCAGGCCCTCTCGGTCGCGCTGATCCTGATGGTCATCTCCGAGATGTTCGCCTCCTCCTCCGGCCTCGGCTACCGGATCGCCTACTTCCAGCGCAACTACCTGATCGCCGAGATGTGGAGTGGCATCCTCCTCCTCGGTCTCGTCGGCGTCTTCCTCGCCGTAGCTTTCGGTCTCGTCGAACGGCGTGTTCTGCGCTGGTACCACGGAATCAGGGAGGTCAACCGTGCCTGATCGGAGCACCCTGCTGCGGGTGGAGCACCTGCGGAAGGTCTACGAGTCGGCGACGGGCACCGTCGAGGCGATCGGGGACATCAGCTTCACGATGGACGCCGGTGAGCTCGTCTGCATCGTCGGGCCGTCCGGATGTGGCAAGACCACCCTGCTGAAGTGCCTCGCCGGCCTGCTGCGGCCCACCAGCGGCGTGGTCGAGATGGACGGCTCGCCGGTGACCGGGCCCAGCCCGGCCATGGCCGTCGTGTTCCAGGAGTACGGTCGCAGCCTCTACCCCTGGCTGACGGTGCGCGGGAACGTCGAGCTGCCACTGCGGCACAAGAAGCTCACCCGCGCGGCCCGGAACAAGCTGGTCGTCGACGCTCTTGAGGCGGTGGGCCTCGCGCACGCCGCGCGAAGCCACCCGTGGCAGCTCTCCGGGGGGATGCAACAGCGGGTGGCGATCGCGCGGGCGATCGCCTACCAGCCCGATGTCCTGATCATGGACGAGCCGTTCGCGGCCGTGGACGCGCAGACCCGGGCCGACCTGGAGGACCTGGTGCGTGAGCTGCACGCCAGCCGCACCATCTCGGTTGTCTTCGTCACCCACGACATCGACGAGTCGGTGTATCTCGGTCAGCGGGTTCTAGTATTGTCCACGTCGCCGACCTGGGTCCAGGAGGACCTCGCGATCGACCTGCCGCCGGAGCGCGATCAGATCACGACCCGCGCTCTGCCCCGTTTCGCGGAACTGCGGACGCACGTCTACGACCAGATCCAGCGGGCCAAGCGCGGGCAGGCTGTGGCCCCGCGGTCCGCGCGGTGATCGGCGGCCAGGCCAACGAGTTCGCCGAAGGGAAGGGCTGTGGGTAGTCGTCAGCCGAAGCAGTTGTTGCTCGCCTTCTTCGGCGAGCACGTCGTCGACGCCGCCACGGGACCCATCCGGGCCAGCGCTCTGATCAACGTGCTGGAAGGCGCGGACGTCGCCGCGCCGGCCACCCGCGCGACCCTCGACCGTCTCGTGCACAGCGGCATCCTCGCCCGCAGCAGGAGCGGCCGGGAGACGCTGTTCTCACTGACCGAGCACGGGGCCGCGGTGTTGCGCGAGGCGACGTACCGCGTTCGCGGGCCGCGGCCGTTCGACCCACAGGGCAGCGGGTGGACCCTGGTCACCTTCTCGATCCCGGAGGGCCAGCGGATGCTGCGGCACCGGCTGCGTTCCACCCTCACCTGGGAGGGCTTCGCGCCGCTGCGGGACGGGCTCTGGCTGGCGCCCGGCGAGGTCGACCTCGCCGGTTCGTTGGAGCGGCTGCGGCAGGACCTCGCGCCCAACACAGTGGTCGCCTTCCACGCCCGTGAACTCGCCGGCTTCCCGATCGGCGAGAGCGTGCGCGCGGCCTGGGACATCGAGGCGATCCGACGTGCGCACCTCGCCTTCATCGAGGTGTGGGACGACCTGTCCGCGCTGACGATGGCGCCGAGCGCCCTCACCGTACGAACCATGCTCGTGGCGGACTGGCTCGCGCTACTGCGCGCCGACCCGAGGCTGCCGGCCGAGTTCATGGACGCGGAATGGCCCGCCCCGAGATCGGTGCGGACCTACCGCCGGGTGCACGACAAGCTGGCCGAGGCGTCCGCTGCGGAGTTCGCCGAACTCGTCGCGGCCCGGCCCGCGACTAGGCGCCGAATCGGGTCCGCAGATCGGCCTTCCGCACCTTCCCCGACGCCGTCCGCGGCAGCTCGTCCACGATGACGACGTTCTTCGGGAGCTTGTAGCGCGCGATCCTGCCGTCCAGGCGGGCCCGGACGGTGGCGGTGTCCACGGACGCCCCGTCCCCGACGGTCACAATCGCCCATGGCACCTCCCCCCAACGCTCGTCCGGTACGCCGATGACCGCGGCCGAGGTCACCCCGTCGACCTCGGTGAGCAGCTGCTCGAGTTCGAGCGGGTAGATGTTCTCGCCCCCCGAAATGATCATGTCCTTGAGGCGGCCGGAGATGTAGAGGTAACCGTCGGCGTCCAGGTGGCCGAGGTCGCCGGAGCGGAACCACCCGTCGGCAGTGAACGCCTCGGCGGTCGCCTCCGGCAGCCCGTGGTAGCCGGGGAAGACGTTGGGACCGGCCACCTCGATCTCACCGACAGCGCCGGCGGGCAGCACCGCACCGGCCGCATCGGTGATCCGCACGTCGGTGAAGAAGTGCGGCAGACCGACACTGCCCTGCTTGACGCGGGTCATCGTGGGCGGCAGCGCGGTGGCGCCCGGCGCGGCCTCGGTCATTCCGTAACCCTGGGAGAACGACAGGCCCCGCGCCTCGTACGCGTTGAGGATGCGGGCCGGCACCGCCGACCCTCCGCAGGTGAGCTTCGTCAACGTCGACAGGTCGGTCGACGCCCAGGCGGGGTGGTCGGCCAGCAGCTGGTAGGTGGTCGGCACACCGCTGAGCATGGTGACCCCGTGCCGCTCGATCTGGGCGAGCGCGCGGCCCGGCTCGAAGCCCCTCTCGATGACCATCGTGGCGCCCTTGAGGATGACGGGCAGGGCGCCCATCCCGAGCGAGGCGACGTGGAACAGCGGCGAGATCATGAGGGCGACGTCGGCGGAGACGACGTCGTAGTCGACCACACAGTTGAGCGCCACCCAGGTGAGGTTGCCGTGGGTCAGCACCGCGCCCTTGGCCCGGCCGGTCGTGCCCGAGGTGTAGACGATCGCCGCCGGGTCCTCGTGGGCGGTGTCGGCGTGGTCGGTGAACGGGGTGACGGCGGCCCGGGCCAGGTGGGCCAGCCCGGGCCGGTCCGCGGTGCCCTCGCCGTTGACGATGACGTACGGGGTCCGGGCGGTCGCCGCGGCGGAGGCCACCGGCACCGCGAAGTCCGGGTCGTGGATCAGCACCCGCGCGGCACAGTCGGCGAGGACGTAGCCGATCTCGGGTGCGGCGAGCCGGGTGTTGACCGGCACGAAGACCGCCCCGACCTGCGCCGCCCCGAACATCACCTGAAGGAGTTCGGGGCTGTTCTCACCCAGGTAGGCGACGGAGTCGCCGTTGCCGACGCCCCGCTCCCGCAGCACCGCGGAGATCCGGTCCGTGGCGTCGGCGAACTGGCGGTACGTCATGGGCGACCGGTCGCCGTGGATGATCGCGATCTGGTCCGGGGACTTGAGCCGGCGCTTGGCCAGCCAGGCGCCAATTCCGTGCTGGTGCATCATCAATCTCCTGGGGGTGGAGGTGGTGTGCTCGCCCGGCTCGACGGATGCCCCCGGGCTCAGGCGTAGAAGCGGTACAGCCCGCGCGCGACGACCGCCGGCTTGGTGCCGCCCTCGATCTCGATCGTCTGGTCGACGGCGAGCTGGTAGCCGCCGCGGACCTCGACGACCTCGATGACTGTGGCCCGCATGCGCACCCGAGCCCCGACCACGACCGGCGCGGGGAAGCGCACCTTGTCGAGGCCGTAGTTCACCTTCGTGGTCACGCCCTTGACCTCGAGCAGCTCGGTCCAGAAGGGAACCGCCAGGGAGAGGGTGAGGAAGCCGTGCGCGATCGGCGCGCCGAACGGGCCGGTCTTCGCCCGCTCCGGGTCGACGTGGATCCACTGGTGGTCGTCCGTGGCGTCCGCGAACAGGTCCACCTGGTCCTGGGTGACAGTGCGGTACCCGGTGTGGCCGAGGTCGGTGCCGGCGAGGTCGCCGAGCCGCTCGTAGGTGATGGTCGTCGTCATGGCATTTCCTCTCGTCGTCACCGGGCCAGGCCCAGCAGTCGGGCCGCGTTGTCCTTCAGGATGCCCGGGAGCACGTCCGGCTTGAGATCGGTCGACTGCACGTCGCGAAGCCACCGGTCCGGGGTGAGCATCGGGTAGTCGGTGCCGAAGAGCACCCGGCGCTTCAGCAGCGAATTCGCGTAGCGCACCAGCTCGGCCGGGAAGTACTTCGGGCTCCAGCCGGACAGGTCGATCCAGGTGTTGTGCTTGTGCGTGGCCACCGACAACGCCTCGTCCTGCCAGGGCACCGACGGGTGGGCCATGATGATCTGGAGGTCGGGGAAGTCGGCCGCGATCGGGTCGAGCAGGATCGGGTTCGACCGGCCGAGGCGCAGGCCGTAACCGCCCGGCGTACCCGCGCCGATGCCGGTCTGCCCGGTGTGGAAGAGCGCCGGGACGCCGGCCCGCTCCAGCAGGCCCCACAGCGGCGCGTACTCGTCGTGGCTGGGATCGAAGCCCTGCACAGTGGGGTGGAACTTGAAACCGCGGACGCCCTCCTCCCGGATCAACCGGTCGGCGAGTTCGACTGCCGCTCCCCCGGTGCGCGGGTCCACCGAACCGAAGGGGATGAGCACGTCGGCGTGCTCGGTCGCCGCGCGGGCGATCTCGACGCTGGACAGTGGCTGGTGCTTCAGTTGGGTACGCGCGTCCACGGTGAAGACGACAGCCGCCATGTGCCGCTCGCGGTAGTACCGCGCCACCGCGTCGACAGCGGGCCGTGGGCCGTCGGTCTTGAAGTACGCCGACGCCGCTGCCACGAGCGGTTCGGGCAGTGAGGTGTGACCGTGGTCGTCGACCTCGATGTGCACGTGCATGTCGATCGCCGTGACGTCATCGAGGTCGATCGCGGGCTGGTACATGGGCCAACCTCCGTCGGGCGGGTCGGTGCGGGCAGGTCTGCTCGGGCCGGTCAGGACGGCGCGGGCTCGAACTCCTCGGGAAGTTTCGGGAAGCGTTCGCCGACACTCTGCGCGGCACCGGCGAACCTCGTCGGCCAGGCCTCCACCAGCGCGTCGTACGTCCAGCCGCCCTCGCGGTGCGCGGTCAGCGCCGCCTCCGGGTGGGTCCAGATCTGCAGGCGGTCCCCGCCGACACCGATCACCTGCCCGGTCACCGAGGCCGCCGCGTCGGAACCGAGGAACGCAACCAGCCCGGCCACGTCGTCCGCCGTGCCGAATCCCAGCTCGTGTCGGAAGAACGCGGGCATCGGCTCGCCGTTCGCCTCGGCCCGCACCGCCGCGGCGAAGTAGGGAACGGTGGCGGTCATCGCGGTCGCGGCGACCGGGACGACGGTGTTGGCGGTGATGCCGGCCCGCTTCAGCTCCAGCGCCCAGGTCCGGACCATGCCGACGATGCCCGCCTTGGCGGCCGCGTAGTTGGTCTGGCCGAAGGTGCCCCGCTGCCCGGTGGGCGATCCGACGCAGATGATCCGCCCGCCCTCACCGGCCTGCCGCATGTGCTGCACCGCCTCGCGTACGGTGGTGAACGTGCCGCGCAGGTGCACGTTGACGACGGTGTCGAAGTCGTCGTCGCTCATCTTCCACAGCACCGTGTCGCGCAGCACGCCGGCGTTGGTGACGAGGATGTCCAGCCGTCCGAAGTGCTCGACCGCCGTGCTGACGAGTTCCTTCGCGGTCTCGGTCGGGCCGACCGGTGCGACCACCGCGACGGCCCGACCGCCGGACGCCTCGATCGTCGCCACGGCGTCGGCGGTGGCCTCGGCGTCGACGTCGTTGACCACGACCGCGGCGCCCCGCCGCGCCAACTCCTGCGCGTAGGCGAGGCCGAGACCCCGCCCGGCCCCGGTGACGATGGCGACTTTGCCGTGCAGAGACATGAGTGCTCCCTTTCGTCGATGCCGGACCTCCGGGTAACACGCGCACCGGAAACGTAATGCAAAATTTGATCGGGCGTCAACGATTTGCAGTCTGTCTACATCAGACGGCCGGACGGGTCGAGTTGCTCAGCGCCCGGGAGACCACCCGGCCGGCGGCCTGCACCAGTGGCGCCAACGCCACCGGGTCCGCCCGGTCGTAGGCGACCACCAGCGAGATCGCCGCCACCACACCCTCCGGTACGCGGATCGGCGCGGCCACCGAGAGGGCGTCCATGGTGACCTGACGGTCGCTGACCGCGTACCCGACCCGGCGCACCTCGGCGAGGCAGCGACGCAGCCGCTTCGGGTCGGTGATGGTCAGTTCGGTGTACCGCTCCAGCGGGGCGGCCAGCACCTGCTCCTGGACCTCGGCGGGCGCGTGGGCGAGCAGGACCAGCCCGACGCCTGTCGCGTGCAGCGCGAAGCGACCCCCCACCCGGGTGAGCACGGGTACCGCGTGTCGCCCGGCGATCCGTTCGATGAAGACGAGTTCGAGATCCTGCCGGACGGCGAGCTGGACGTTCTCGTGAGTCACCTCGTACAGGTCCTCCATCACCGGCAGGGCCAGCTCCCGCAGCCCCAGGCCCCTCGGGGCGAGCGAGCCCACCTCCCACAGCCGCAGACCGATCCGGTACCGCCCGTCGTCGCCGCGTTCCAGTGCCCCCCACGCGACCAGCTCCGCGGCCCGCCGGTACACGGTGGGCAGTGGCACCCCGGTGCGACGCGCCAACTCGCTCAGGGTCAACGCCGGGGTCGCCGGGCTGAACGCGTCGAGCAACGCCAGCACCTTGCTCGTCACCGACCGTCCCGGTTCTGCGCGCACCCCGTCATCATCCCCGCCCACGTCGGGCGCTCACAGCTCCAGCACGAGTCGGGGCGTACGGGCCCGGGAGACGCAGATCATCATGGTGTCCCCGGCGGCCCGCTCCTGCGCGGTGAGCAGGCTGTCGCGATGCTCCGGCACACCGGCGAGCACCGGCGTCTCGCAGGTGCCGCAGGTGCCCTCCCGACAGGACGAGAGGACCTGCACCCCGGCCTCCTCCACCGCCCGCAGGATCGGTGTGCCCGGCGGCACTGTCACCGTCCGCCCGGAGAGCGCGAGTTCGACCTCGATCGTCGTCTCCGGCGCGCCGGTGTCGCCCCGGGCGGTGAAACGCTCGACGTGCAGGCAGCCGGGTGGCCAGCCGCGGCAGTGCTCCTCGACCGCGGTGATCAGTGGTTCCGGGCCGCAGCAGTAGACGAGCCCGGTGCCGGGCCGGCCCAGCAACCCGGCCAGGTCGAGCAGCCCGGTCTCGTCCTGCGGGTGCAGGCTCACCCGGTCGCCGTACTTCTCCCGCAAGGTGGTGGCGAAGGCCATGGTGGCCCGGCTGCGTCCGCCGTACACCAGCCGCCAGTCGGCGCCCGCGGCGTCGGCTGCGGCGACCATCGGTGCGATGGGGGTGATGCCGATGCCGCCGGCAATGAAGAGATAGCGCCGCGCCGCGACCAGCGGGAAGGTGTTGCGCGGTCCGCTCACCCGGACGGTCGCGCCGACGGTGAGCCGCTCGTGCGCCAGCCGGGAGCCGCCGCGCCCGTTCGGTTCGCGCTGCACCGCGATCCGCAGGACGGCCCGCTCCGCCGGGTCACCGCAGAGGGAGTACTGACGGGCCAGCCCGGCGCTTAACTCCAGGTCGATGTGCGCGCCCGGCGCCCACTCGGGCAGGTCACCGCCGTCCGCGCGACAGAGGCGAATCGCCACCACCTCGGCCGCCACCTGATCGCGGCCGACGACCACCAGCTCGACACCGGTCAGCACGTCCACCGTCACTCGCGCATCGCCAGCCGCCTCGGCGGTCCGGGCACCGGCTCAGCCACACCCTGGTGGCCCTGCGGGTGGCCGAGCAGCCACTCCCACAACTCGACTGGTTCCTCAGTGCGGCGCTCGGCCCCGCAGTGGCAGACTCCGCGCAGGCTGTCGGTGCCCGGCACCCAGTGGATCCGGTAGACCCGGCCCCCGGTGAGGGAGCCTTCCCGGGACCTCACCGCGCCGCTCCCACCGTCCCCGACCCGACCATCCGCGCCAGCAGCCGCCGGGCGGCCAGGCCACCGGTGTCGATGTTGATGCTCAGCTCCTGGTACCTGTCCGGCTCGGTGGCGATCACCTGCTCCAGGATGTTGAGCGCGGTCACGTCCTGCATGACGACTGTGTGATTGCTGTGGTGGAGGTACTCGCTGACCGACTCGTCGTCGATCGCGAAGTCGCGCGCCACCGCCCAGAAGTCATAGGTGGTGTGTTCCGTCGACGGGGTGATGGCGTACACGATCTCGGCGTGGAACGCTTCGCGGTCCTCGCCCTCGGCGGGCGGGTAGACACCCTGCGGCGCGATCCGGCTGTGCAGCAGGTAGAGGCAGGGCGGGTGGTACTCGATGTCCTGCCACCGGGTGATCCGGCCCTGGATGCCTGTGGAGCGCGCGTAGAACGGCGGGCACTCGGCGTCGTCCATGTGCCGACTGACGTAGACGATCCCCCGGTCCTCGTCCACCTCGGTGGTGATCGGGGTGTTCGCCACCTCCGGGGTGCCGATGTAACCGCCGTGCAGATAGGTCTCGTGGGACAGGTCCAGGAGGTTGTCCACCAGCAGGCCGTACCGCGCGTTCAGTGGCGCCATGCCCCGCACCACCGCGTAGCGCGGGTCGGCCAGCCACGGTGCGCGGGGAATCGCAGCCGGGTCGGCCCGGTCCAGGTCGCCGATCCAGACCCAGATGAGCGAGTCCTGTTCCACCACCGGGAACGAGACCACCCGCGCGGTGCGCGGGATGCGCTGTTGACCCGGTACGAAGACGCAGGCGCCGGTCGGATCGTAGGTGAAGCCGTGGTAGCCGCAGACGATCGTGTCGCCGTCGAGCCGGCTCTCGGAGAGCGGGAAGCGTCGGTGTACGCACCGGTCGGCGAGCGCCACCGCCTGCCCGGCACCGGTGCGGTACAGCACCAGCGGCTCACCGAGCACCGTTCGGGCGAGCAGGTTCCGCCCCACCTCGCTGCCGTAGGCGGCCACGTACCACTGGTTACGCGCGAATGCCATGCGACCGGACCTCCATGCCGACGGACGTCGATGGAGCCGGATCGTCCCGTGCGGTGTCCCCGCTGGGGAACCGGAGCTTTCACTGGATGAAAGGCCGGGGCATTCGCACCTGACGGTGTGGCTGCCGTGCCGACCGCACGGCAGCCACACCGGGCCGTCACCTGTTCTGCTCGATGTTCTGGCGGGTGGCCACCAGCAGCGCGTCCCGGGTGTGGGCGCGCGCACCGTGCGTCGGGTGGTGGCCGAGCTTACCGACCAGCGCGGGGTGAGCAGCCGTTTCCAGGCGGGTGCCGAGGCGGTCCGCCATGGCTGGATCTGATCAGATCGGCTCTTTGTAGTTCTGCCGCATGGAGATGCTCACCTCGGCACAGACCGGGTGGCCCGCCGGGCAGGTGGTGCTGGCGAGCGCTGTCTGCGTGATGGTCAGGCCGCCCCGGTCGTACATCCAGCACGCCACTCCCGAACTGTTCAGGCAGGATTCCTCGGGCCTACGCCTCCACTGGGCAGCCGCGATCTGCTTGTCCAGTTCGCGAACCGCCGCGTCCGGACTGGTATTGACCTGGTGGTCACGGTCCCAGTGGAACTTGCCCCGCGATCTGTCCGCCGCCTTGCCGCCCCGGAGTTGCCAGCCTGCCGGAATGGCAATCTCGTCGAGACGGGCCTGCCCGATGGTGAGCAGCTCCTCGGTCGACCGCTTCTCCGGCGGCGGGCCGCCGCACGCTGACACGAGCGTGACGCCCCCCAGAGTCAGGGCCACCAGCAAACGGCCGCTGAACCGCATGGCACACCTCTCTCCGTTGTCGCATCCGGACCGGCCGCCGTAGCCGGCACAGATCACCGCGATTGCCGCTTCCTGTCGGGCCCCGGCAGGGGCCTGCGCGACCAGGCACAGGCCCGCGCCGGTCAATCACTGCGAAGAGAAGCGCGGGCATGCGGGCGGCCACCGCGTTGACCATCGATGGTTTGTGCGGACGACCGAAGATCGTGCGGTGGCCGCGGGCCACACCCTAGACCCGCTGGGTGGCGGGTCATCCTGGACGAGGCGGTGACGCGTGTCGCTGTCCGGTCACCGCTGACCCTGTCGCAGCAGGGCGGTGGAGCTGAGGGCAGCCGGATCCGGGGAGTGCCGGGGATGGAACAGGGAGCAGGCGTAAGTTACCGCCGCTCGGCTCCCTCGGTTGCTGGCGCGGCGGCGTCGAGCCGCGGCGGTGTTCCGCAGGTCGTACGGCCGACCGAGCGGAGTCAACCTGGCGAGGCGCCGGTGCGGGTCGATCGATCCGGCACGAGCCGCTGCTGGGCGTGCGGCCGTATTGCCAGCAGATTGGCCGAGTTCAGCGTGCGAGCTTCGCGCGTACCTGCTCGGCCTTCGGATGCCCGATGGCAACGAGAAGGGTGAGTGCGTCCTGCCACGCCGCTTGCGCAGCGCTCGCGTTCCCTGCGGCAGCCTCGCTGTCGCCGAGATGGTGCAGGGTCTCCGCCTCGTAGTACCGGTCACCAAGGGTCCTGTACACGGCGATGGCCTCCTGGTAGTGGTATGCCGCGTCGGCGTACCGCTTCAGGTGTTGGAGGCTGTACCCGATGCTGTCCAGCGTATGGGCCCGGTACGTGAGGTCGTCGACCTCGTCGAACAGAGCCAAGGCTTGTGAGCAGTGCGTGAGCGAGCTGTCGTAGTCGCCCTGCAGTGCTCGGTACCAACCCAACGCATTGAGCGCCTGCGCCTCGCCCGTGCGGTCGCCTATCTGCCGGTAGAGACCCAGGGCGGTGCTGGCGTGCTGCTCGGCTGCGGGGAAGTCGCGCAGCTGTTCGCTGGCGTATCCCATGGCGCGTTCGGTCCGGGCAAGGCCTTGGATGTCACCGACTTTCCGGAAGCAGTCAACCGCTAGTCGATGGCGGGCCATGGCGTGGTCGTATTCGCCGAGCTGTGTCAGCGCGTTGGCGAGGTTGCGCAGTGCGACACCATGCGCACGCGGGTCGCCCATCGGCTCGGCGGCCTCGACAGCGAGGCGGTAGAGGTCGGCGTACTCGCGCCAGTATCCGCGGCGGTGGAGGAAGGTCGTCATGCTCCACGGTAGGAGGAACGCCGGTCGGTGCCGGCCGCGTGCGGCTGCGAGTCGAGCCGCCGCCGACAGGCTCTCGTGCTCCTGCTCGAACCACTCTGCCGCGCCCTCGGCCGAGTCGAAACTGGGCGGCTGGATCCCATGTTCCGCAGAAGGCGTCGGGAAGGTCTCCCGAAGGGGATCCAGCAGCCGGTCACCATGTACGGCGGCCTGTAGGTAGTAGTCGATTACTCGGGTGTGGGCGGCGGCTCGTCCGGAGCTGGTCTCGTGCTCCTCGCTCAGATCGTTCGCGTAGGCGCGCAGTAGATCGTGGAGCCGGTAACGACCCGGGCAGTACTCCTCAATCAGGTGTTGATCTGCCAGGTTCCTCATCAACCGGGCGGTGAGGCCAGCTTCGGCGCCGACCAGGCTGGCAGCGGCAGCGACGGTAAAGTCGGGGCCGGGTACCAGACCCAGGTACCGGAACAGCCGCGCGGCATCCGGGTCGAGGGTTCGGTAGGACCAGGAGAAGACGGTGGGCAGGTCCGACTCCGAGTCGTCGACCTCGAAGTTCCGCAGTACGGGTTCGCCGCCCGTCGCCTCCGCGACGAGTCGGTCCAGTGGTTGGTCCGGCGCGAGCATGATCCTCGCCGCCGCGATGACGAGCGCCAGCGGCAATCCGCCGCACATGGTCAGCAGCGTGTCCGTCGCTTCTGGATACTCGTCCAGCCGCCCGCGGCCGATCCGATCATCGAGCAGTTCCCTGGCCTGCTTCCGGGAGAGGACGTCCAGCTTGAGCGGGACGGCCTTGTCGCGGGCGACGAGCCCGGTGAGCTGGCTTCGGCTGGTGACGATGGTGAAGCACGATGAGCTGCCCGGCAGCAGTGGACGGACCTGCTCGGCGGTTGCGGCGTTGTCCAGCACAAGCAGCAGGCGTCTGCCGGACAGCACACTGCGGTACAGGCTCAGTTGAGCATCGAACCTGGCCGGTATTCTCTCGGCCGGCACGCCGAGCCCGTCCAGCAGCTCACGGACGGCATGGGCAGGCGCGACCGGATGGTCGGCGCTGAAACCACGCAGGTTGAGGTACAAGTGTCCCTCGGTGAACCGTCTTGCGTTCTGGTGCGCCCACCTCAGTGCGAGAGTGGTCTTACCGATGCCCGCAGTGCCGTGCACGGCGGATATGACAGCTACCCCGTTGCCCGCCCTCCTGTGCAGGGCGGTGAGCTGGTCGAGCTCGGCCGTTCGGCCCACGAAAGGGCTGGTGTCCATAGGTAGCTGCCTGGGTGGCACCGTGCCGTCCGGGTCAGGCGTCACCGTTCCCGCCGTGGCGTGCTGGTGTGCCGTCGTCCACGCGTTTTCCCAGGCGCGGTATCGACGCGTACCAGTGCCGACTCCGCAGAGATTGACGTACGCGCGGAGCCAGTCCAGGCGCGGCAGCTCACCTCCTTCAACCTTGCTGATCTTCGTACGGGTCAATCGCACATCGCTGAGGCGCGTCTTCGAGTCCATCTCCCGCGTCGTGAGGCCAGCCGTCTCTCTGAGCGACTGCAGCGCCGCGCCGAGCGCGGCCGGTGTCGACACGTCCGCCAGTTCCCGGTCCACTCCGTAAACCTCGCATCCGTCCCAGCGGTGTCTGCGGTTTCTCTGTGGCGTTCCGATGGCAGCCTGTCCTACCAGGCGATCCACCTCGATTATGTCCCGGCCTGTCCCGCAGGGCGCCACCACGCCGAGTGAGCGCGAAGGTGTGGTCAGAACCGGTGGAACTGCGACTGGGAAGCGGCGAGGTGGGACCAGTGGACCTTGAGCGACTTGTGACGTACAGCCCTTGGGTCGCGACCGCCGCTGTGGGTCTACCGGTGCTTGCCAAGACGGTGGTCGCACTGATCGTGACGAAAGGCGTCCCACCGCGCGAGAAGGCGGCGATCCTTCGTGCGGTGGGCGACATGTTCCGGCCATGGCGGCGGGGCGGCGATCCCGGATGAGTACGTTGGTGCCGCGGCTGTCGCACCCTGCCCAGGGCAAATCACGGAACTGCAATAGCTCGGCGCAGGCTGATCGACTGATCATCGCGAAAGGCTTCCCACCTCAGCCACCGCGTACCGGAACCGTCTGACAGCCTGAACTCGGCGGGCGGCCAGCCCAGCCGCCTGGGGCGTGTCCTGCCGATCTTGTAGCGGTTGATCGTTGACGATGTGCCGGTGGTGCGTCGTGGTGAACTGACTGTCGAGGCGTAGGCGGTGATCGCGCCGCTGCTGGCGTACGAAGATCCACCTCGCCGTCGACGGACGCGGCCGGCCGCTGTCGATCCTGCTCACCCCGGCCAGGCCGGCGACAACCCGCAGTTGCTGGCGCTACTGGACGCGATCCGGGTCACGAACCTGGACCCGGACGGCCCCGTAAACGCCCCGACGTGTTGATCGCCGACCAAGCCGGGGATTCAGGGGTGCGCCCATCTCGGCCTCAGCCTGGGGATCCGCCCGTCCCGATAGCGCCTCGACCAGACGCTGAAAGCGCCGTTGATCCTCGGTCCGGTACACGGCTGAAGCATGTCATGACGCGGACTGCCGATCCATGATCGGCAGGACACGCCCTAGCCGGTCAGTCGCCGTGGTGGCGGCCGGCGGAGCGGAGTGACCCGTGAGGACTCTCCCGAGCCGGCTCGCTGTCCACCACCGACCTGCCCAGCCCGCTCACCCAGTCGACGAACTCCGCGTCCTGCCTCGGAAGCGGCTCGCGGTCCGGCCGGGTGCCCGCGCCGTCCGCGTCGGCCCGGGATCTGTTGCGCCGGAACAGGCCCAGCCGGCCGCCAGCCCGCTCGCTGGTCCGTTGCGCCTTGACAACGGGTGCCGGGGCGGCCGGCGCAGGGATTGCGGCGACCGGAACGGCCCCTACGGGGCCGGCCTGCGCGGCATCGGCCGTGGGCCGGATACCGGCGCGCCGGGCGTTCGCGAGGGCATCCCAGTTCGCGGCCTGGTCCAGGTTGGGCAGGGGCGGCCGGTGCCGAGGTGGGAGAGCCGGTTCGACGCCCTCTTGCGTGCCGGCCGAGTGGGTTGCCTCGGCACCCGGACCGGGCTCGGTCGAGGACGGCACCCGCCGGGCCGGAACGACTGGCCGAACTGCCTGAACTCGGTTCCGGTCGATCTTCGGCGGCTGGTACATCCGGCCGGTCCCCGGGGCGGCGGTTGCCCCGACGGGTTCGGTGTTGTCGGCCCCCGCCGTTCCAGAGCCGTCCCCGCCGGGTCCTGCGGGAAGGTGGGCCGCCGTCGCGGGCGCCGGTTGCGATGTCTCCGGCGTGGCGAAGTCGGACTGTGTGGCGAAGTCGGCCTGTGTGGCGAGGTCGCCAGATGCGGCCGGTGCGGCGGTATCGGTCGGTGCGGCGGTCCGCGTCGCGGAGTCGGCCGGCGCACCGTAGCCCAGCGGTTCGGCCGCGGTCGCGTGCGTCGCTGCCATCACGCCGACGAACCTCCCCGTGCCGGCCAGGTCGACGGGCTCCGGCTCGTCGGCCGCGCCGGGCGTCATGGCCCGCGGCACGGCGGGGTCGGACAACGGTCGGAGGATGTCGGTCGGCTCGACGACCCGCTCTTCGGAGGTGCGCGACAGGAACGGCCAGCGGAACAACGCGGCGGCGGCCGAACCGAGCACGCCGGCGGCGACGGCGAGCAGCGCGCCGTAATACGGCGTGATCTGGTACCGGTCGACGGCGCCGCCGGGACCGGCGGTCAGGTAGGCGAACGCGATCAGCACCGCGCCGGTCGCGCCGGTCGCGCCGTTGACCAGAGGCGGATGCCTGCGCCAACGGGCCAGCCCGCCGGTCGCCGCGCCGACGAGCAGGGCCACCGCTGGCAGCGTCAAGAGAGCCTGGCGGTGTGCCGCGTCGGCGTCGAGCCCGGCCTGCTCCAGCACGCCGATCCGTACGGCGGGCAACGGCCCGGCGGTTGCGAGCGCCGGGACGACCGAGATGAGCGCCAGCAGCCAGACCACGCCGCCCACCGCCGCCATGTTCCAGCCCAGCGGCGGCTTCAGCAGTACGGCGATCGCGGCACCCGCGCCGACCAGCGCGCCGACGATCGCGCAGATGCCGAGGGCCCAGATCGGGTCCACAGAGAAACGATCGGCGGCCTGGGCCGGCCGGACGCAGAGCGGCGCGATGACGGTGGCGCCCAGCGCGGCAGCGGCGGCGATGGCCACCAATCTGCCGGTGCTTTCCAGCACCCCGTATCGGCGGGCCAGGCGTGCGGTGACGACGGTGCCGGCTACTGCGGCGTGTGCCGCGAACCAGCCCACCCAGGCGAGCTGGGCGGGCCACTGGTTGACGGTGGCTCCGGTGGAGACGCCGGTGAGCTGGACGATGCCGAAGCTGAACGCGATGCCGAGCTGACCGGCACCGGCGAGCACGCCCATCCCGAGAGCTGCGACCAACAGGTTGCGCCAGGTGCGAGAGACCATGTCCGGCACCGTACGCACCTTTTAGGGCGATTGTGACCGAAATGCGATATTCCATGTCGGACGACCGTGCCAGCGGTCATCCCAGTTCGACCAGGTGCGCGACCTACCTGGTGCGGCCCACATCGGTGCGCATGTGGACCGTGCCGGGGTCGCGGGTGGCCGGTCGGCTCGTCGGCGTCGATCACCGCCCCCGGCGTCCTCGCCGCGGTGGCGGCGAGGTGAGGACGGCCACGGCCGACGCGGCCCGGCCTCAGAGCCGGGAGGTGAAGGTGGCCAGGAACCGGTGCGGGGTGACCGCGCCGGCGTTGTCGAAGCAGATCACGTCGACGTCGGCGTTGGTGGTGTACGTCCAGGGTTGGGTGAGGTGGAGGCTCGGGCGCGCGCCGAACGCCGGTCAGGGCAGTGTCAGCTCGAAGCACCCCCACCCGTCGCCGGCCTGCGCGACGAGCTTCCACGTTCCGGCGGCCGGCAACGGGATGCCGCTGGGGTACATCGCCTGCCCGGCGTCGTTGGTCGCCAGCGAGCCGGCGCTGTAGGTCTCGGTGCGACCGCCGGAGGTCGCGGTCACGGTGAGCGCGGCGTTGAGCTGGGGGCGGGCCGGCAGCCAGAACAGCTTGCCCAGGTCGGGGCCGAGGTCAGGGTGCCATTGCCGGCGGTACTCCACGAAGTCCCCGGCGATGAAGTCGCCCGAGCGCACCAGCATGGCGTCGCCGGGCACCGCGACGCACTCGCGTCGGGCGCTGCCGGGCAGGCTCTGCTGGAAGGCCGGCACCGGCGGCGACGCGGCCGGCGAAGACGGCACCGGCGCCGACCCAGCCGGCGAGGCCGGGCCGGCGGCGGGCGGGACTGGTGCAGTACACCCGCAGAGCACCAGTGCCACGACGAACAGCGGGATTGCTCGCACAGCGTTGCCTCTCTCCTCAGGCGGCCGGGGTCCAGGTGAGACCCGGCCGCTCCAACAAGCCACGAGCGTCGCGGTCGTGATGCAATGTGAGCTTCAGGCAGGGCAGGGAGATCGCCACGTCGGAGCCTCATCTTCCACCGCCCGGCCTGCAACCAGGACCGAGGGCTGTAAGACCGAATACGCGGTTCGTGAGGATGCTTGTCAATCCCAAGGTCAATACGGCAAATGAGGCTGAATTTAGTCATGGCCTCACAGAGCACGGACGGCCCAGAGCGGCACGTCGATGTGACCGACCCGCTTCGCCTCCACGGTGAAACAGGACGCGCCGCGAGCGCCTTCATCGCGAAGATGCGCGACTGGGCGCCCCTGCACACCGTGGGGGATCAGCTGGCCCGTGTCCGGCTTGTCGGCCTGCACGGTCACCGCGACGGGCTTGGCGTCCACGGGTCACACCCACAACCGGACAGGTAGCCCCAGTGGTCACGGACCGGGACGGCGGACCAGCAGCACCAAGACCACCCCGACGAACCGGTCGGTGCCGGTGACGGCGAACTCGCGGCGGAGCAGCTCGGCCCGGGCGGGCGGGATGCCCTCGTACGGGTCGCCCGCCCCGCCGACGACCAGCCAGATCCGCCGGACGTCGCCCAGGCAGGGAGCGGGATCGACGCAGTCGATCGCCCAGAACCCGCCGGACCGGCCGGGCGGCACGGCGAGGAAAACGTCCCGCGGCGCCGTGCGCAACTGGTACGCCATCGGCAGTGGGGCGCTCCACCCGCGCCAACCGGAGTAGGCGATGCCGTCACCGGGCTCGTACCGCCGGTCGATCAGGGCGGCGGCTGCGCGGTAGTCCGCCTCCCCCGGCACCGGGCTGCGTCGGGCCTCCACCTGCCCCGGCAGGCCCACGCCGGCGACGGCCAGCACGGCCGCGCCGAGCACCGCCGCAGGCCCGCCCGCCGGCAGCGCGCGCCGCAGCGCGGCGACCGGCACGGCGATCCCGACCGCCGCCAGCAGCGCCCAGGCGGGCAGCGTGAACAACACGAACCGGGCCAGGAAGAGGTGCACCAGCGGGTGGCTCAGGTAGCAGCACACCGCCGGCGCCACGGCCCAGACCAGCAGCGGAAGGAGCAGTGCGCGCCGCCGGCGCCAGAGCACGGCGGCGCCGGCCAGGCCGGTCCCGACGAACGTCACGGCGACCGGGAGGGAGCCGAACAGCTCCCGGGGGAAGCGGGCGAGCGCCGCCTGGTCGCGGGTGATCCAGGAGACCTGGTCGGCCTGGCGGGACGCCGCGTACAGCAGGGGCGCCGCGGCCACGGCGACCACCAGCACGGTGAGCGCCCAGGCCCACCGGGCCCGCCGGGCACCGCCGCGGCGGACCGCCGAGCCGACCAGCAGCGCGTGGGCTGCCAGCACCGTCGCCGCGACGGCGTGCAGGCAGGTCAACGCCAGCAGGCAGCCGCCGTAGCGGACCCACCGCGGCCACGAGGGCCGGTCCAGCGCCCCGACCAGGGCGAGCGTAGCCAGCACGGTGAGGGCGACGACCCAGGCGTACGAGCGGGCCTCCTGCCCGTACCGGGACACCGACGGGATCGCGACGAAGAGCAGGCCGGCGGTGACCCCGACGGTGCCGTCGTACAGCTTCGCGCCGAGCAGGGTGAGCGCGCCGGCGGCCACCGCCGTGCCGACGATGGACGGGAACCGCAGGGCGAGGGTGGAGTCCCCGGCCAGCGCGGTCCACCCGCGCAGGGCCAGGTAGTAGAGGGCGTGGGTGAGGTCCATGTTGCCGAGCAGATGCCGCAGATCCGGCCACGCGAGGGTGGTGGTCAGCCAGCTGACCGACTCGTCGAACCAGATCTCGCGGCCGCCGCTGCCGAGGGCCGCGACCGCGAACGCGACGAGACTGACGGGCAGGGCGACGCGGGTACGCGACACCGGCGCGCCCGCCCGGCGCGCCGACGCGGCCGGCGCCGCGCGGCCGGGCGCGGCGGGGTGCCGGTCCGACCTGACGGGCTGGGACACGCTCACGGCGGCGGACGGCCTGTTCCTAGACCCGGGTACGCGGCACCATCGCCGGCGACCAGCCGACGTCGTACCGGGGGGCGGCGACGGCCCGGGCGAAGGCCTTGGCGACGGCGGGCGAGCTGACGATCCGCCAGTCGACCTCCTTGCGCGCCTCGAACCAGATCAGGCCGATGATGTCCCGGTGGCCGGACAGTAGCTCGAAGGCCTGCCGGATCCACTCGGCCTTGCGCCCCTTGCCGTCGGAGGCGCCGGTCTCGGTGACGACCAGCGGCTTGTGGGTGAAGCCGCGGATCTCCCGGATCGTCGGGCTGAAGATCGCGTCGAAGGACCGGTACGTCGAGAGCGCCCCGGTGCCGTAGTAGCCGGAGAGCCCGATCCAGTCGACGTAGTCGTCGCCCGGATAGAGCGTGGCGAGTTTCGGGGTGGAGTCGTCCCACCTGACGTTCGGGCTCCACGTCCAGATGACGTTCTGCACCCCGGCGGCCTCGAACACGGCGTGGACGTGCCGCCAGGCCTTGACGTAGTCACCCGGCCGGTTGCCGTTGGCCGTCTCGCACCACGGGTACCAGTCGCCGTTCATCTCGTGGGCGAACCGGATGGCCACCGGGTACCCGAGGGCCTTGATGCCCTGCGCCCACGACCGCAGGTACGGGTCGAAGCTCCCCCGCGTGATCTGGGCCAGCCGGTACCGGGGCTGGTCCGAGCGGATCCTGTCGATCTTGCGGGCGCTGAAGCCCTTCTTGCGGGAGGTCTCGTCCAGCCGGTAGTCCCACGGTTCCCACGCCAGCATCGGCAGCATGCCCCGGTCGCGGATCCGGTCGAAGAGCACCCGGTCGAAGGCCGCCGACGCCCATCCCGCGCCGAAGAGCATCGCCTGCGGCTGACGCTTCGCGGCGGCGGCGAACGCGTTCACCGGCGTGAAGTCGTACGGACCCTCGTTCGTCATGACGCCGATGAACGTCTTCCCGGCCGGCGGAAAGAGCACCGGCTCCGGGCGCGGCGGCGGTGCGGGCGTCGCCGGGGCGCTCGGTGCGGCCGTCGCCGCGGCCTCCCCCCGGGCTCCCGACGCCGTGCGCGGCGCGATCACGAAGGCGTACGTGAGCAGCAGCGCGGTTATCAGCGCCAGCATGCTCCGCGGCAGGGTCAGCCTCGCCATGGCACACTCCGTTCCGCCGGCACCCGCGTCCTCGGCGGGTGGCGGTCCTCGCTACGGGTACGCGCGGCGGCGCGGGCCGCGTCGTCGCGGTGTCGCCCACGGCGCGTCACACCGGAGACGATGGCGATCAGCGGCGGGCCCAGGCCGGTCAGGAGGGTCAGCACCGGCCAGACCCACAGCAGGGTCAGGCCGTGGTCCAGCAGGAAGCTCGCGCCGAGCACGGCGGCGGCGAAGGCCGCCCAGCCGAAGTGCAGCCGGAAGGTGCCGAGCGACTCGGTGGTGCGCAGCTTCCCCTTGGCCGTCACCACGAACGCGAGCTTGCGCCGCAGCAGCGCGCCGACCGCGGCGGCCACGTAGACGGGACCGGTGAAGAGGGCCAGCGCCATGCCGACCACACCGATCTCCTCCCGTTCGTGCGGGGCGATGTTGAAGCGGCGCAGCCAGAGCCAGAGCGCGAACCAGGTGCCGATGGTGCCGGCCCAGAGCACCGACCACACGGTCACGTCGAGCTGGGCCGTGCCGACGCCGGTGAGCAGGTACAGGGCGGTGGCGAGGTTGCCCAGCAGGAGGCCGACGGCGACGCTCGGGTAGTAGAACTGGAGCAGCCGGTACTGCCAGCGGCGCCGCGTGCCCAGCTCGCGCGGTGCGCGCAGCTCGGGGCGGACCAGGATCTCGCAGATGCCGGCCGCCCACCGCTTTTGCTGGTTGAAGTAGTCGGCCCACGAGGTGGGGCCCTCCCCGATGGCCACCACGTCCGGGGTGTAGACGCCCTTCCACCGGTTGCCGGTGTGCGGATTGACGGCGGCGTGGACCCGGATGCTGGTGAGGTGGTCCTCAATGATGGAGTCCTGGTAGCCCCCGACGGTGCGCCAGGCCGCCGGTCGGTAGAGGTGGCCGGTGCCGGTGAGCAGTGGCGCGTCCAGCCCGTTGCCGCCGCGCGCGATGAGTCCGTTGTAGAGGTACTGCTGCACCGACGCGCCGTGCGCGACCCAGTTCTGGTGCACGTTGCCGTAGACCTGCGGGGTCACCACGAAGGCGACGTCCGGGTCGCGGAAGTAGCCGAGGGTCCGTTCCAGGAAGCCGGGCAACGGCACGTGGTCCGGGTCGACGTTGGCGACCACGTCGTAGCCGTGCTCGTGCTCGGCCCGCCAGGCGTTGTGGTTTCCCGACTTCGTCCTGGCCCGGAACTCGCCGCTCGGCTGGTTGTACTCGGGTCGGCCCTTGCGGCTGAAGTGCCGCACCCCGAGCCGCGCGGCCATCTCCTTCACCGCGGGGTCGTCCCCCTCGTCGAGGATCCAGACGTCGACCTGGCCGCAGTAGACAATCTGCCGCATCCGCCGCAGGGTCCGCTCGGCGACGTCGAGCGGCTCCTTGCTGGGCACGATGGTGGTGAGCAGCGCCACCCGCAGGCCGACGGGCGGATCGACGGGGACCGGATCCTTGGCATGGAACGCGAAGACCCAGATCACGACGTTCTGCGCGAGGCGGATCAACTCCACGCCGACGACCACGCAGAAGCCGAGCCGGGCCGCCGTCGTCTGCCAGCTGCCGATCCCGGTCACGCCGGACCCCGGCACGTGCGCCGGGAGCAGCAGCCACCCGACGAACAGCAGCCCGGCCGCACTGTTGACGAGAACCAGGAGCGTCAGGATCAGCCGGGACGCGGGCGACAGGGCCGGCCGGAACTGGACCGGCGCCGCCACGTGCCCCGGCGCGATCAGCGGTCCGGCCGTCGTACCGCACGCCGCGTAGGCGCGGCGCGCCCGGACGTTGCGCTGCCGACGGTCGGGCGGCTCCGACGACCCTCCGATCGAGGTCAGGGCCGGAGCGACGGCGATGCCCTGCCCGGCGACGGGAGACCGCCGGCTATCGCTGGCGATGACCACATTGCCCCCATGGATTTCTGCCCGACTCGAACTCGACCGGAGCTGATGCTATTCGGACAATTTGCTTAAAGCGGGCTAGTTACGTAAATGACCATGAGCCGCGCTCTCCTCAGCCACCGGCGGGGTGCGCCTCGCGTGCCGTCGCACCGTCGGCGGGTCGCGTCCACAAGTGAACGACCCTCGTGAGATCGCCGGTCGCCCGCTCGCGCCCCCCGGGCGTGGACCGGGCCAGCTGCGCCGGGGCGCCGAGCACCGCGATCGCCACCAGGGCGACCGCGCACCACCGGGCGCGCACCCGCGCCAGCGCGACCGCGCCGAGGGTGGCCCACGCGGGCAGCGTGAAGAGCAGCACCTCCGGCATCCAGACCGGCGTCGCCTGCGCGACCAGCAGCAGACCCAGCGGCGGCACCACCGCCCAGGCGGTGTAGAGGGCGGCGGAGCGTCGCAGCGGCAGGCTGAACAGCGCCAACCCGGCCAGCACGACCCCCAGGGCGGTGACGCCGAAGAGGTTCCGGGGCGTCGCGGCCAGCACGTCCAGAGTGGGCTCCGACCCCCGCGCGATCCCGCCGCCGACCACGCCACTGGGAAGCCCCAGCGCGACAGCCGCGGGGAGCGCGCCGAGGATCGCGACCGCCGACCACCGGCCGACCACCCCGCGTCGGAAGACGAACATCGACCAGCCGTGCCCGGCGAGCAACAGCAGCGCGAGACCGTGCGAAAGGCCCAGCAGCAGCACCGCGGCGCCGTAGCCGGCGAAGCGTCCGACCGTCGGCCGGTCAACCGCCCGCACGAGCAGCAGCGTGGCGAGCACGGCGGCGAACACCGTCAGCGCGTACGGCTGGATCTCCTGCGCGTACCGGGTCGACGTCGGCAGCAGCGCGAAGATCACGCCGGCCAGTAGGCCCACCCGCGGCGTGAAGAGTCGGGCCGCCAGGAGCCCGACGAGGGCCGCGGCGGCGGTGACGGCCACCGTCGACACCACCCGTATCGCCGGGCCGGACGCGCCGAGCACCTCCGCCCACAAGCGCAGCAGCGGCGAACCGGCGAGGCCCGGGGTGCCGCCGCCCGGCGGAGTGGCCACGCCGGCCCGCAGGAGGCAGAGCGCGACCGTCAACAGTGCCGGCACCAGCCAGGCGGTGACCCGCCACCGGCCGGTGTCGGTCGTCGCCTGGGTGACGATCGCGTGGTCCTCACCCCAGGGGTCCTCGACGTCGACCTCCGTCGACGCCAGCCGGGGCAGGACTATTGTGTCCGCGTCCTTCATCGTGTCTCACGCATCTCTGTCGGATCCGGCGGTGCACACCGCGGCGGGGGCGCGCCCCACGGCGACGCGAGCCGGGCGTACGCGCGGCGTGGGCAGCACGCGGCGCAGGACCGGCCGGACTCCTGGATCGGGTACGGGTGTCAACTGGAGCATAGGGAACAGAACCGGACAGATAACTCGGATGCGGCATAAGCCCCAAATGAGCGATCAGCCGGACCTTGAGGTCTACCTCAGCCAGCCCGGCCTCGGCGTCGTGCTCGGCGCCCGGGTGCTCGCCGATTCGGCGACGACAAGAACCGCTACGCCGACGCGAGAGCCCACAAGAACTACGCCGGGACCAGCCCGATCACCCTCCAGTCCGGCAAGAGGAAGGTCGTGCTGGCCCGATACGTCCACAACGACAGGCTGGTCGATGCCCGCGGCCAGCAGGCATTCACCGCGCTGCGCACCTCACCAGGCGCCCGCGCCTACTACGACCAACTCCGGGCCAGAGGCGTCGGCCACCACGCCGCGCTCCGCCAGCTCGGCAACCGCCTCGTCGGCACCCTCCACGGATACCTCAAAACGGGCCAAATGCACAGCGAAGACATCGCGTGGCCGGCGCCGTTGCGTAATCGGATCGGCGGACGTGTTGAACCCGGGTCGGGTCCGCGGTCAGATCGCCTGGGCGAGTTCGGTGAACGCAGCGGCGACCCGCAGAGTGGGCGGGGCGTCGATGGCGGGGAGCCGCGTCACCGCCGGCGAGGATCCCGGCGATGATCACGGTGCCGGCGGAGAACGTCAACGGTGGTATTGCGATGCGGGCTACGAGCCGGTCCGCCGGGCGAGCGCCTGAACTCGGCGCAGGTCCGCTCGGCATCCGGCAAGGCCGAATTCGGCGATCGCTCGCTCAAGGTGCTCAGCCCGGTCGAGCCCGAGGGCTGACCGCTGTCCCGCGACGAGGTGACGGCCGAGTTCGTAATGGGCGCGTGCCAGCTCGTAGGGCATCTGACGTCGCTCCGCTTCGCGGGCTGCCCGGACCCACGCCCGCCGGGCGGGCTCGGCCCGGCCGCCCAGCCATCGGTACCAGCCCAGGCAGATGAGCGCCCTCGGACGGGCCATGGGAAACGTGCGGGCGTAGCGGCGTAACCGGCGCAGGGCGACTGCGGTGCTTTCGCGCAGCTCGGCCGGGTCAGGCTCGCCCGCTCCGCGCGCCGATCGTCGATGCGGATCCGCCAGCTCGAGCAGCGCCAGAGAGACCTCGGCAATGCCGGCGTGCGCCTCGATGGCGTACTGCTCGAACGACGGATGTGGGCCGATCAGGTGGTCGGCGGTGCGGATCGCCTGCCACGCGTCCAACGGCTGCCCGCTGGCAAGGTGTTGGCGAGCCACGGCGGCGTGGAGGCGGGCCGCGTCGATCCTGGCCGCTGCCGGCAAAAGCTGTGCGGCCTCTTCGGACCAGCCTGCCAGCGCCGGGTCGTCGGGGTTGGCGCGCAGGGCCGTCTCGATCAGGACGAGTAGACCCCAGAGGTGTACGACGGGATCGCGGCGTTCTCGGCCGGAGGCCATCGCCTCGGCGGCCGCTGCGGCCGCCTGCGCGTAGCGGGCGGTGAGGTACCGGCTGAATGCGCTGATCAGGAGCACCTCGTCGGCCCACCGGTGCATCGGTGTCCGGCGCCGGAGTTTCAGGACCCGGTCGGCGCCGAGGTCGACGGCGGCCCAGTCGCCGACCCCGGTCCAGTGCAGCCCGCCCACAATGCCGACCCAGCAGGCGGTGAGCGGATCGTTGGTGCGTTCGACGGCGCTGCTCGCGGCGCGAAGGTGGCGGCCCGCGAGCCGGTGCAACCCCACGGTGCCGATGATCATCCCGAGACCAGCCTGCGCCCGCACGATCAGATCGAGGTCCCCGGCGCGTTCGGCAGCGTTCAGCGACGAGATCGACGCGGCGAGGACCGGAAGGTGCTCATCGAGTACCCAGTAGACCTCGGCGATCGTGAAGCAGGCGGCAGCGCGTTCGCGGGCCGCCTCACGCCGGTCCGCACCCCGGGCCACGACACCACCCGGCCGCAGGCCGTGAAGCGTCCGGCGGATCACCTGTGACGCGAGCATCCCCAGTCGTCCCGTCGGGGTGGG